>JAMBLL010000131.1 GCA_023336765.1 Actinomycetes bacterium
CGAGGACTCGCCAGTCCCCCTTGAAAGGGGGACTGTGTTTGTAGCAGGGCTCGTGTATTGAGGTTGAAAAGCGGGAACGTTGCTGCCCACCGACCCCGCTCATTTCCGAAGAGCTCGTCGTCCCTTCGATGTTGCATTTCCCGCCAGAGCGGCAAGACTCGATGGGGTTGTGAAGAACCAACCTCGACAAATACCGCCCGCACCCGTCGTGGCCGTCGATGTCCTCGACGATGTCCTCGACGCCACGGGCGGTCAGCATCGCCCGGGTCAGGTGGACATGGCAGCGTGGGTCGCACAGGCGATCTCTGATGGCCACCATCTGCTGTGTGAGGCAGGTACTGGCATTGGCAAGTCCTTCGGCTATCTCATCCCTGCCATCACGTCACACAAGCGCGTGGTCATTGCCACATCTACCAAGACCCTTCAGGACCAGATCGCAGCTGACCTGCCCCGGATTCTCGCAGTCGCTGGTGTTGAAGGCCATACTCCAAGGACCGCCATCATCAAGGGACGCGCGTCATATGTCTGCCCGGCCAAGGCGGCCGATTACGATGTGCAACTTACGCTTGGCGGAACCTCTGAGTCTGACATCGATGATCGGGTCGGTGTCCTCATCAACTGGTGGCGAGATGGTGGTGATGGTCAGAGAGACCACGCACCAGTTGAGGTCACGAACGCTCAGTGGGGCACTATCTCGACATCGGGAATGGAGTGTCCCGCCACTCGGTGCAGCTACAAGAACGATTGTCCTGCCATGGAGGCCCTCGACGCCGCGAGGGAAGCGGAGATCATCATCTGCAATCACCATCTCTACGGTGCAGACATCTCGTCTGAGGGTTCGGTCCTTGGGGCTCATGACGCTGTGGTTTTCGATGAGGCCCACAGGCTCGAGGATGCGTTGTGTTCGAGTGTCGGGATCACGCTCACACCGAGACGTGTCGCCATCTTCATCTCCCAGGCAAACACCTTGCTCAAGCGCATCGATATGGACACGTCTCAACGTACCTCACTCACGTCAGACCTTTGGAAGCGGGCCAAGGAATTCGAAGGTTGGATGGCGTCCAACATCGGAAACGTGGATCTGCCCCTCCATGGCTCCTGGTACACGTCCGCAAGAAAGCTATCCGACACCGTCAGAGCGGTGAGCGATGCGATCGTCGAGATCACCAAGCAGCCTGGGGCAACCTTCGAGTTGGCTGTCATTGGACACGGCGAACGGACACTCAATCTTGCGGGACATCTCGTGGGTGACCTCGCCGTGCTCACCAGTGACGACGGATCAAGCAATGGACACGTGTGTTGGATCGATCCTGGACCGAATCTGCGTACGAGCCCCATATCGATCTCGGGATCGTTCAGTGATCGGGCTGCCACCGTTACCACCATCTGCACCTCAGCAACACTCACCGTCGATGGGTCCTTTGAGCCTCTCACCAGAGCTCTCGGCTACGGCGTTGAGGTGTCCGACATGTCGGAGCCGTACGAGGATGAGGAGCCATCAGACCCACTGCGCTACATGTCTTTGCGTGTCGGGTCGCCCTTTGACTATCCGAGCCAGGCTGGGCTGTATCTCCCCCAACTGCCGGACCCGAGCGATCCGGGATGGGGCGATGCCGTTGCGGACCTTACAAACGATCTCGTGGCCCGTGCCGGTGGCCGAGCGCTCATCCTGTGCACCTCCAACGCGGCGGTCGCCCGTATCGCTGACAAGCTCAGCGAGCATCAGCAATCCTCCCTGGGTGATGGTCATCAGATTCTTGTGCAGGGTGCCGTGCCACGCCAGAAGCTCCTCGATACGTTCCGGACGGAGGCCACTTCTGTTCTTGTGGCCACGATGGGATTCTGGGAAGGAGTTGACATCGTCGGCGACGCCTGTCAGATCGTGATCCTTGATCGTATCCCATTCCCTCGCCCCGACGATCCGTTGTGGCAAGCTCGCAGACAGGCCGCCGCAGACGATGGGTATCCGCCGTTCTTCGCGGTGGATCTTCCACGTGCAGCGAACCTCACTGCCCAGGGTGCGGGCCGCCTCATCAGGACTCACACAGACAGGGGCCTCATCGTGTTGTGCGACAGCCGTATTCGTACCCGCAGCTATGGGCGCACGATCATCAACACACTCCCCGAGATGCCGATCCTCACAACCATCGACGAAGCCGGCGCGTACCTCGACCAACTCTAAGAATTCGAGTCTTGCGGCTGGCTCACTCGGTGACGTTCACCGCTCCTGAGAGTCGTTCACAATGGAGTCGGACCAGGAACTCGCCCGGGACTCCATTGCGTGCTCCGAACTCATCAGCACGGTCTTGGCCCATGTAACGCCCCCCGATGCGTGTCGCGTAGGCGAGGAGGTCGTCTGGGTCCTCGCTGATCGTAACTGGGCCAGTTGCAACAACATGCGCGTACGACGGTGCGCCGGTATCAACGGATACCGCAGCGCGACCCTCACGGGTCAGGTTCTTTCCCTTGACAGACGTCGCCCAGGTATTGAACACTATGTCATCACCATCAACAACGAACCAGATCGGAGTCACGTGAGGCCGCCCATCTGCCCGCACAGTTGCCAGATGCCCTGTCCGGGTCCCCTCCGCAAGGAACACCAGCGCCTCATCCCTTGTCATCGTGCGCATATGATCTCAAGACAGATCGCTCGTGGACTCGCCCCTAGAAGCCAGACATCGGACGGCTCGCTGTGCTCGCTACCGGACGGAGTTGCGTCTGGTGTCTCGTATCTGGCGTCTGACATCTTCCGATTCAGTGCCCTCGTCTGGTTCCGCCGTACTTCATGCGGGTGTCAGACATCGATGCCGGGCGTGCCTCATCGTTGTTGATGCCCGCGTCAACGAGTTCCCCGATAAAGAAAGTATGGCTTCCACAGTCGATGCTTTGACGCAGTTCGCAGTCCATCCACGCAATGGCGTCGGTGAAGATGGGAACACCGGTTGTCCCCTCCTCGATGGACCAGCCATTGAGCGCCATGCCGTCCTTGTTCGCTGGTTTGGAGAATTTCACGAACGGTCTGGTGTTCGTTGCATCCCACAGGTTCACAGAGAAGGCGCCCCCGTCAGCGATCAGGCGATGTGTGACCGCCTCCTTGTCGACGCCCACGCCGATGAGTACGGGTTCCTGGGCGACCTGGGTTATCCACGACGTTGTCATAGCGTTCCAGTCATCGTCTGACCGTGACCCGACAAGGGCGAGAGCGTTCGGGATCTTCCATGTGACCTTGTTGATCAGTTCGTCATCTAGCGCCATCTTCAACCTTCTGATGTGGGGAGCAGAACACTAGGCCACTCATCGCCGCGTCAATGACGACGATCAGATGTCCGCGCGGCAGAGTCGGGTGGCGATATCGAGGCTGGCAGTCTCTTCGATCTCGCAGTCGGCCTGGAACGCCTTGACAGCCCTCTGGGTACCGTTCCCATAGTCGCCGTCAGCGGGGCCTGGGTACAGCTCGAGGTCCATGAGGAACTCCTGGAGGCCGGTGACGTACTCCTCGTTGGATTCAAGGGTCTCTGCCATTGCAGCATCCGTCTGGGGGCCGTATTGGCCATCTGCCTCGATCCCTACATCCGTCTGGAATGCAGTGATCGCAGCTTGGGTCTGATCACCAGCGATCCCGTCGATCGGCCCTGTGTAGAAACCGAGGAACGCGAGGTCTCCCTGGACAACGATGATCGTTGCTGTTGCGGGAATATCTGATCCGGGAGGTGTGCTGGTCGTCGTTGGTGCGGGTGCTGTTGTTGGGACAGGAGCCGATGTCGTCGGAGGCGTCGTTGTCAGGGCTGCGATGGTCGTCGTTGTAGTAGTGGTGGCATCATCGCCACCTCCACATGCAGTTGCCACAAGTGCGAGCACTGCCGCGACGATCAAGAGCTTGCGCGTTCGGCTACTGGGGCTGTGTACCTTGACCATGATCCCACCATTTCCTCGGGAAGTTCTTGGATTCATCCTACTCGAAAATGCTGATCTGTCACATGGGCTGCGTCCGCTACAATTGATGGTCCCAACAACTGCGGTGATCAATGTCCATCGAAAGCACGCGCATCGCCATTGACGCTCTGTCGTGTGGCGACTGCGACTGTGGTGCCTGTCTGACCTCAGCGGTCGCCGCACTCAAGGCGTTCGATGGTGTCGTCAACGTGAGGTTCGATCGCCGGAAGCTGGAGTTCATCGTGCGCTACGAGGAGTCCATTACCGACACGCTGGTTCTTCACGAAGCGGTGCAGTCGTGCGGCCTGATCATTGTTCCAACACACGTCTGATTCTTCTCTCTCTCCCGGTCCTCCGGGGAAGATGTCGAGGAACGTGACAGAGGGTGGCCTGCGAACAGGGCCCCCTGTTCGCTATCTGCTTAGCTGTCTATCGCGTATTCCACTGTCAACGTCACCGCGACCTGCTGGGTGCCAGGACTGATGGGCGTCACAGCGTCAGAGACCGCGCTCAGTGCTGCTTCATTGAACGCGATCGGAACGGGCGGTGACGAGAAAGTCTCCACGATCGAGATAGGAGACCCGAGTATTACACCAGACAGCTCAGCGAGTTGTTCAGCCTTGGTACTGGCGTCTTCCCATGCTGCGGCACGTGCCGCCTCGACCAGTTCCTCGTTGTCCTCGATGGAGAACGAAACGCCAGAGACGATGACCGTATCGCCGCCTGCGGCCGCTACGTCGTCGATGATCGCGCCAGCAGCGTCGAGGTCCCTTACCTTGGCGGTCACGGTGTTGTTCACCTGGTAGCCCACGAGTTCCTGGGTGTCGTTGCGATAGTTGTACTGCGGGTAGATCGAGTAGTTGGAGGTCTGGATATCGTCCTCGGCAACACCAGCTGACGTCAGGGCTGCTATCACTGCGTCGGCGCTTTCTGCTGCGGTGGCAACTGCAGCGGTGACGCTGTCCTCGGTCACGGATACTCCGAACGAGATGGTCAGCGTATCGGGTGTGCCCGCGATCTTGCCGATACCTTGGACAGAGATTCCGGCAGTTGATCTCTGGGTGCTTGCCCCTGTGTTCTCCACGGTCACGGATGGTGTACATGCAGCAGCGACGAGGGCTAGTGCCCCGATGACTGTCACGATGGTTGCTCGTCTCACGATGAACTCCTCTCTCTGTTCCACTGATACGACGGTTGGAGCAGACACTCTGGTTCCCCTCACACCGGACAGGATATGAGGCTCGACCCGTGATGTGTCTAGTCTGTCGGCGTGACCGACTCATCCCGTTCTACGCCATCGTTTCTCTCCATTATGTTCGGCCCATTGTCTGGGCCTGGCCTCATTGGTGGCCTTGTGCTCGTGTGGTTCTCTCTCGGTTCGAGTTTGTTGCCCCGATCGGCGCTGATGCAGGGGATTGTCTCAGCGCTGTCACTTGCGTTCGGATACGCTGTCGGCGTCCTTGTGTGGTTCCTGGTGCGGTGGATCTCTCGGCTGGGCTCTGGCGGACTGTCTGAAGACTCGATCGGGTCCCGCGTCCGGTGGGCGGCGGTTGCCGGTATCGGCATCACGGCCGTTGTAGCGGTTGTTCTGTGGCCTTCTTGGCAGACAGACCAGGGAGAATTGGTCGGCGTTGACCCGCTCGGTGTTGTTGATGGGATCAAGGCGGTGATGTGGTCGATCGTCGTGTTCGCGATTCTGCTTGGCATATCTCGCCTTGTTCGGTGGGCGGTGTGGGCGCTTGACGCGTTCAACTCGCGACACTTGTCGGTGCAGATGGCCAGGGGCGTCACCATCGTCATCCTGGTGGCTCTTGTTGGTGGGATGTACTACTTCATTGCCAGCAGCGGCCTTACCAGGTTCGCCAATGCGCGTTTCTCTGGAGGAGACACGATCACACTCGAAGGTGTCACTCAGCCGACTGCCTCGGAGCAATCAGGCTCACCTGAATCGCTTGTGGAGTGGGACGACCTCGGGTTCCAGGGACGTACGTTCACCGGTGCAGCAACCACCGTTGACGACATCGCTGCGTACCACGGCTCAGCGGACGGTGTCGAGATTCCGATTCGTGTCTATGCAGGCCTGGACTCTGCCGAGAACACCCAGGAGCGGGCACAGTTGATCGTCGATGAACTGGATCGCACCAACGCAAAGGACCGCGGGGTGCTCATGCTTGTTGCGACGACGGGCACAGGCTGGGTTGATCCCCTTGCAGCTGCGGCCCTCGAGTACATGTATCGTGGGGATACGGCGATCGCTGCAATGCAGTACTCCTTCCTCCCGAGTTGGATCTCGTTCATTCTCGATACTGAAACGGCGATGGAATCAGGGATAGCGATCAATGAGGCGGTCATCGAGTGGTGGCATGCCCTACCCGAGAACGATCGGCCCCATCTTGTGGCGTTCGGGGAGAGTCTCGGGTCACTGGGATCCGAAGCTGCATACATCCAGGGTTCTCTCGATGACTCGCTTGCGTTTGTCCAGTCGAACGTCGACGGAGCGTTGTGGGTCGGTCCCACCGATGCGAACCCTGTCCGTCAGCAACTTCTGGTAGACCGTGAGCCTTCGTCTCCGGTGTGGAAACCTGTGTACGACGACGGCGCGATAGTGCGTCTCGAGAGCGGACCGGGAAGCCACGACCCGTACGACGATTCCTGGATCGCACCGAGGGTTATCTACTACCACCACGCGTCGGATCCCGTCGGTTACTGGAACTGGGAGACCCTGTGGAAGTCTCAGGAGTGGACGGACAAGCCTGTCGGCCCCGACGTCCCTGACTCTGTGCGCTGGGTTCCGTTCACAACGTTCACTCAGGTGGTGGTCGACCTGATCAACGGGTTCAGTGCGAGTGTCGGCCACGGCCACAACTACAACGACACTTTCGCTGAAGGGTGGGCCGTCGTGGCCCCTCTCGATGGTTGGACAGCCAACGACACCCAAGCCCTCCAGACGTATCTCGATTCCCTGGTGGACCTACCAGGACTATAGGTCTCGGCCCTCGGGGGCCTCGCGGTATGAGGTCGGCCCTGGGGGCCTCCGGTATGGGCTCGCTGCGCTCGCAGATCGCTCGCAGGCTCGCTGACAGATAACAGATCGCTCGAAGACTCGCTTTCAGATTCAGAGTCGTTTTCGGTTTTCCGTTTTCCGACCGTGAACTGTGAACTGTGAACTGTCAACACTTTCAGTCGTCGTTCTACGTTTGTCGTTCTGTCCCTCTAACGCCACTATCGCTGCTGTTGCTATCTGCTCTGGCAGGAAGCCGAACGCCTCGTAGAGTTCGGCGATTGTCCCGGATTCGCCGAAACGAGTGACACCGATGGGGAGTGCCCGTTGGCCGAACACGGACCCGAGCCATGCCATCGCGTGCGGCGACGCATCGTGGATCGTCACGATCGGTGCGTTGCGTTCGTTGGGACGGATCAGGGTTGCGATGTGGCCAGCACTCGTTGGCATGCGCGCATCGCGTACCGCATCGGACTGTTCACCGGCCCAACCCCTGAAGAGCCGGTCGGCACTCGTGATATCGATGACAGTTGCGGCGACCCCCTCGTCGCGGAGTAACTCAGCTGCGGCGAGGACCTCGGGCATCACTGGTCCGGACGCAGCAAGGATGACTGGTGTGCCTGACTCTGGTTCTGAGAGCCGGTATCCACCGGCCAGGACCGCCTTCCTGAGTTCCTGGGCACCGTGGCGCTCGACCGCGTCCATGAACGGAGCCTGTTCGATCGGCCGGGTGCTGAGCCTCAGGTACATGCTCTCACGGTCGGTCAGTCCTGTGATGCCATCCCCGAGAAGCCATTCAACCGCTAGGGCATACGCGGGTTCTACCTGCGCGATACCCGGAAGTTCGAGCCCTACCGATGGTGTGATCGTCGATTGGTGAGCGCCGCCTTCTGGGGCAAGGGTGATCCCAGCGGGTGTGCCCACAACGATGAACCGTGAGTCGTTGTACAGCGAGTAGACGAGTGCGTCGAGTCCACGCAGGACGAACGGGTCATAGACCGTCCCAATCGGGATCAGCATCTCTGCGTGGTGGTCGTGAGATAGCCCGAGTTGGCCGAGGAGCAGGAACAGGTTCATCTCGGAGATCCCGAGTTCGATGTGTTGGCCGTCGGGTTTCGGGTCCCATCTCAGCAGGCGCCCCTCCTCGAGGTAGTTCGTGTCGTGCGATGGTGAATACACCCCGCGCGAGTTGATCCATCCGCCCAGGCTTGTCGAGACGGACACGTCTGGTGACGCTGTGACGATCCGTGGACCCAATGCGGGGTCCTTGCCATAGGCCACGAGTACCCTCCCGAAAGCCTCCTGGGAGGAGCTACGCGGCTTGTGCGTAGCTCCGGAGGGTTCGGGTACCACGATCACCGGACGTGGCGGTACAGGGACGTTGTTCACATCTGCACCGACGCGGAGGCATACCTGTCCAGCTGGGGATTCATCAGGGAACCTGCTCCACTCGTCGGACTCGGTGAGCCCGGTGGCCTCGCGCAGTTCGTCGATCTGGGGCCTCGAAAGCAGTGCGCTGTGGTTGAGAGGGTCGCCCACGATGGGTAGTCCGTAACCCTTGATCGTGTAGGCAAAGACGACGGATGGTCGGTCCTCGTCCTCGTCGCACTGTCTGAAGGCATCGATGAGGACGCCGAGATCGTGACCGCCGAGGTTCTGGATCACCTCCGCAAGATCGTCATCAGTGATGCCGGCTATCGCCAGCGCAACGTCCTCGGCCGCATTGTCGAGGAACCTCACTCGGAGCTCGGCTCCGCTGTACGCGAACAGGCTCTGGTACTCCTCGTTCGTCATCTCATCGATATGGTGCTTGAGGGCCTGGCCGTGTGGCTGCTCGAAGGCAGCCTGGAGCCTTGCCCCGTATTTCGCCTCGACAACCTGCCACCCTGCATTGTGGAAGAACTGCTTGATCCGCTCAGCCTGGATACCCGGGATGATGCGGTCGAGGCTCTGGCGGTTGAGGTCGATGATCAGCATGACGTTCCCGAGTCCCTGGAGTGCAGGATCTGAGATCGCCTCCCACACGTTGCCCTCGTCGAGTTCCGCGTCGCCCGCGATGGCGATGAATCGGGCTTGGATGTTGGTGTCGAAGTGGTCGTCGACGTACCGTCGAGTTGCCGCTGAGAACAACGGTGCAACCGCACCGAGCCCGACTGACCCCGTCGAGAAGTCGAATACATCGGGGTCTTTCGTTCTCGACGGGTATGACTGGAGGCCCCCGATGCTGCGTAGCCGCGTGAGATATGACTCGTCGAGTTCACCTGTGACATACTTGATGGCGTGGAACAGGGGAGATGCGTGTGGTTTGACCGCGACCTTGTCGTTACCTGTGATGTGGGCGAACCACAGGGCCGTCATGATCGTCGTCATGGATGCAGACGAAGCCTGGTGCCCTCCGACCTTGATCTCCGTATCAGCGCGAGCATTCGCATGGTCGATCATCCGAACAGACAGCCATCGCAACCTGTCCTCGATGTCACTGAGGACTGAGAGGTCCACATTGTCAGCTTGTTGTTTGTCGTTCACGGAACTCGATCCCTAGGCAGGGAGAGAGTACAGAACTGAGAGCGCAGAGCACAGAACACAGAACACAGATTCGGAAACATGTGAGCGCAGCGGTCCGGCAGCGAGTCCTCGTCGAACATGAGGCGATGATTTCTCCGTTCTCCGTTTTCGGTTATCGGCTATCTGCGTTCTGTGTTCTGTGCTCTTTCATCTGTTCTCTGTGTTCTCGGCTTTCTCACCCCCTTCTCATGGTGCCACGCACAGGTACCTGCCCGTTGCCCATAGCCTTCTCGCAATTGCGAAAGGTCACGCGTGAAAAAGCTCATTCTTCTTGTAGGGATCATCTCCCTTGTCGCCGCTGCATGTTCGAGTAGCGATGAGGTCGTCTCATCGGTCAATGGTGAAGACATCACCAGAAGCGAGGTCGAGTCACTGGTCCGAGAGTCTGCTGATGGATTCTCGAACCAGGACTTCGCGACCTACCTCAGTGTTGTCATCCAGTGGGAAGCTGCGGATCAGGCTGCGGTGGAGGAGTTCGGCGTGGCTATCACGGACGATCAAATCGATGGGCGCGTCGACGAACTCGTCGTTTCTTCCGGTCCTGAAGCAACCCTCGAGGAGTACCTGGTATCGGTGAACGCCACCGAGAGTGGTATGCGGTCTTTCGCGGAATCGCTTCTCGTACAGGAGGCCATCGAGGCTGAGCTTCTGTCAGAGGTCGATCCTGTCACAGATGACGACATTGCACAGGAGATCGCTGATTTCCCCGGGGATTGGACCCAGGTGTGCGCAGCTCATATTCTCGTCGAGACGAGGGAAGAAGCGGACGACCTGAAGGTGCAACTCGATGACGGCGGCGACTTTGCTGCTCTGGCAACGGAGTTCTCCATCGACCCGGGTTCGGGTGCCAACGGTGGAGACCTTGGATGTGCCACACCATCAGGTTTCGTTGAGCCGTTCGCTGAAGCGACTCTGGTCGCCGAGCTTGATACGGTCACCGACCCGATCGAGAGCGAATTCGGCTTCCACCTCATCGTCGTGAACGATCGCATCGAAGCTCCGACGGAGGACGTACGAGCATATCTCACTGAGACTCGGTCCCAGGATGCGCTGAGCATCTGGTTCACCGCCATGATCGAGGGAACGGACGTCACCGTCATCGACTCCGTTGGCGTGTGGGTAACGGACCCAACACCCCAGGTCCTTGCTTCAAACTGAGGTCTTGATAGCCTTCATAGTCAACGACGCGGGCACTGGGTAGCTCGTGGAGGTAAACCATGAATTTCCGTCGATTGTTGTTCGTTCCCTTGTTGGTAATGGCGCTGCTCACCTCTGTTCTTGCAGGGGTAGCGTTCGCTACGGATATCGGGGAGCCGGTTGAGTACGATCTCACCTTCCCTGTTGACGGACCGCACTACTTCTCTGACACCTTCTGGGCTGGCCGCTCACACGGCTACCACCAGGGTCAGGACATGCTGGCCGACAAGATGGTTCCTATCGTTGCGGTCGCTGATGGTGTTGTGAGGCTGGTCAACTGGACATCGAGGCAATCGATGAACCCGGATCGCTGTTGCTCCCTCGTCCTGCGTCACGACGATGGTTGGGAGAGTTGGTACATCCACCTCAACAACGACACGCCAGGAACCGATGATGGCAAGGGTTGGGGCATCGTTGATGGGATCACGCCAGGCACAAGGGTCACTGCAGGCCAGCACATCGCTTGGGTCGGTGACAGTGGCAATGCGGAGAACGTTGCACCTCAGTTGCACTATGAGCTGCGAGATCCGTCTGGAACCATCGTGAACCCGTACAGGGCACTCGTCGCCGCTGGTGGTAACGATGTCGGTTCCGGTGATCGTGACCCGCTCGTGGGCGGCGCCCGCGTCCTTGAACTCGGTGTCGTCGGATATGACGTGCGAGTTCTGCAACAGACCCTCACGAACCTCGGATACTCCGTAGGGACCATCGATGGTCGGTTCGGCTCTGCAACCGAGATTGCTGTCAAGGCCTTCCAGAGCGAATTTGGCATCACGTCTGATGGTCGTGTCGGGAGAACCACAAAGACGGCGCTTGCGGGTGCCTCATTCGACGACCCTGACAGCGATGTTCTTTCGGTCGGGTCGAGGGGACCAGATGTCGTTGAACTCCAGGATCTCCTCAGGGAGAAAGGGTACGATCCCGGCACGAGCGACGGTGTATTCGGCCCGGCGACGCTCTCGGCGGTCATCACCTTCCAGAAGGATCACAAGCTGTGGGTCGACGGTCTCGTTGGATCA
>JAMBLL010000132.1 GCA_023336765.1 Actinomycetes bacterium
CCGATGATCGCAAAGTTCCCAACCGTTGAACAGGTCATCATCATGGGACCGACGGCCGAAGGCTCTGGCATCCCTGGGGCGATAGCGTACGAGGACCTCATAGCGGACGTGGAACCTGTTACCGAGTGGCCTCTCCTCGACGAAGCCAGCCCCATGATGTACTGCTACACATCGGGCACCACAGGCAACCCCAAGGGCGTGGCGTACACGCAGCGCTCGACATACCTTCACACGATCTCCAACCTAGCTGCGAACCCCATCGGAGCGCATGACAATGTCCTGCCAGTCGTGCCGATGTTCCATGCAGCAGCGTGGGGATATCCGTTCATGGCCGTGACCGTTGGAGCCAAACTCACCTACCCGGGCCCGGACCTATCCGGTCCTGGCCTCACCAAACTGTTCGTCGATGAAGATGTCACCTTCTCGGCTGGCGTGCCGACCGTGTGGCTCGGGATCCAGCAACACCTCGAGGCGAACCCCGATATCGACATCTCCGACATCTCATACCTGTTCTGTGGGGGTTCCGCCGTACCACGCTCGATGATCGACTGGTTCGAGAAGAACGCTGGTGTACGGGTCGTCCAGGGTTGGGGCATGACAGAAACGAACCCTGTCGCCGCTGCCGCCACGCTCAAGCCATGGATGGAGGACTGGCCATGGGAGGACCAACTCGATGTGTTGGAGACCGCCGGGCGTCCGATTCCCGGCCTACAGGTCAAGATCGTTGACGAGAACTTCGAACCTCTGCCCCATGATGGGGAAGCCTTCGGGGAACTCCTTATCAGGGGCCCGTGGATCGCAGCCGAGTACTACAACGATCCGCGCTCATCGGATTCCTTCGTCGATGGCTGGCTACGCACCGGAGATGTCTGCAAGATCACCCCCGATGGATATGTCAGGATCACCGACCGGGCAAAGGACGTGATCAAGTCAGGCGGCGAATGGATCTCGTCGCTCGATGTCGAGAACGCCATCATGGGCCATCCCGGCATCATCGAGGCGACAGTCGTTGGCCTCAAACATCCGAAATGGCAGGAACGCCCTGTGGCGTTCATCGTTGCCAAGGACGGTGCCGAGATCACCGCTGAGGGTCTCAAGGAGTACCTCGACGGACGAATAGCCACCTGGTGGATGCCTGACAGGATCATCTTCATCGATGCCATCCCCAAGACAGGCACAGGCAAATTCGACAAGAAGGTCGTCCGCGCCGAATACGAGAACCTGCTGATGGAATGAGAAGAAGTCCGGCGTCCCCCTTTCAAGGGGGACTGCAGAGGGACGGAGTCCCGATGCAGGGGGATCCGCGGTACGGCACACTGCACCACGTAGGTGTGATGGGCTTCGCGTTATCCCCCTAACTCGTCGTAGGACTCCTCGCCTATCCCCCTTGAAAGGGGGATTTCGGAGCCACAATGACGAAGAGCGCCGCGGGCGACGGCGCTCCTCTTCTGGCTGGGACTGGCAAGCCTCAGCCGAGAATGGTGCTCAGCTCTTCTTCGGTTATCAGGACGTTGCGTGCCTTCGAGCCTTCGGATGGTCCGACGATCCCCTTGGCTTCGAGGATGTCCATCACCCTTCCCGCCCGTGCGAAACCGATGCGGAGCTTGCGCTGGAGCATCGACGTCGAGCCCAGCTGTGAACGGACGACAAGCTCGATCGCTTGGCGCATGATCTCTGGATCCTCGCCATCGAATTCCTCGACCTCAGCGAGCTGTTGCTGGGCCTGCTCGAACACTTCAGTATCACGATACTTCGCGTCCATCTGCTCGCGAACCCAATCAACCACTGCGTGGATCTCCGCCTCTGCGACAAACGATCCCTGAATACGCTCAGGTTTCGGATCGCGGCTCGTGACCACGAGCATGTCGCCGAGGCCGACGAGCTTTTCCGCCCCGATGGAATCGAGGATGACTCTCGAGTCGGTTTGGGATGCCACAGAGAATGCCAGGCGGGACGGAACGTTCGCCTTGATGACACCGGTGATCACATTCACCGAAGGCCTCTGCGTGGCGAGTACGAGGTGGATGCCAACCGCTCTTGCCATCTGTGCGATACGCACAATGGAGTCTTCAACAACCCTTCCAGCAACCATCATCAGGTCGTTGAGTTCGTCAACAACGATCACGATGTACGGGAAACGGTCGAACAGTTCCTCATCGATCCCGCCTGCATCGTACTTCTCGCGATATGAATCGAAGTCCCGAACACCGGAGTCCGCAAGCAGGTCATATCGGCGATCCATCTCAGAGACTGCCCATTGCAGAGCATCTGCAGCCTTCTTCGGATTCGTGATCACTCTCGTGAGCAGGTGAGGTACGTCGTTGTACTGACCGAGTTCGACCCTCTTGGGATCGACCAGGATCAGCCTTACCTCTTCTGGAGTGGCCCGCATGAGGATCGAAGTGAGCAGCGAGTTGATGCATGAGGACTTGCCTGCTCCGGTGGCACCAGCGATGAGCACATGGGGAAGTTCGGTGAGTCGCAACATCCTGGGAGCACCTGACACATCCATGCCGAGGCTAACCAGCATCGGGTCATGGTCGGCCTGGGCAACGTCTGAACGCAGCACATCCCCGGCCGTGACGAGTTGCCGCCTGCGGTTTGGCACCTCGATACCGATCGCCGATTTGCCAGGAATCGGAGCCAGTATGCGCACGTCAGCAGATGCCAGTGCGTATGCGATGTCGTTGCTCAGGTTCGTGACCTTGTTCACCTTCACACCAGGCGCGAGTTCTATCTCGTATCTGGTCACCGTCGGGCCTGGCACGATCTTCGTGAGTCGAGCGTCCACGCCGTGCTGGTGCAAGGCAGCCTCGAGAGCTTCCCCCGTCTCGCGCAGACCCCGGCCATCGTGACCAGCCTTATTCGATAACGCGAGGATGTCGAGTGGCGGAAGCTTGTACCCGTCGGTGGATGCACGCTCTGCAACCTTGATCTCGACCTTGGGATGCTTAACGGTCTCCACCTTCACCGCAGGAGTCTTCTTCTTCCTGCGAGGCTTGGTCTTGGGTTCAGCATCTTCGACGACAGGGCCCGGAGCATCTGTTGCGTCTTCGGTCGGCATGGCATCGGGCGCTTGAGCCATGCCGACCCAGTTCCAGGAACTCTTGATCCCTATTCCAATGGCGCGAAGCACATCGCCGAGGGACGCACCGGTGAAGAGCAGTGCTCCGACCGCAATGAAGGCGACCATGACAACAAGGCCGCCCCAGAAGCCGACGAGCCGCTCGACAGGGAAAGCGATCACCGAGCCGACCACGCCACCGGTTTCGCTGACGGACTGCTCAGAGCCGGCAAGGGGCACGTTGCCCATCATCAGATGGAACATGCCGACCGAACCAGCGAACATGACGAAGACGCCGATGACCGCTCGCACGTTCCCACTGTGCTTGATGATGCCTATCAACGAGAGGCCAAGGACAAAGAGGATGAGCGGTACCACGAACGCCCACAGACCGAACGCGAGGCGCGTTGCCACTACAGCGGAAGTCCCGAACGGTCCCGAAAGGCCAAAGAACGAGAGGAGAATGAGCACGCCGATCGCGATGAGGAACACTCCCCATAGGTCTTTCCGGTGGTCACCGAGGTGTTCGCCGAGCTTCGAAGGGGCTGTCCTCAGCGCGAGGAGCATCCGGTTCGGTTGCTTCGACTTCTTCTGTTTGCGTTGTGTCGCACTCCGCCCCTTGGCCCGACCCGACTTGGTGCGTGTCGCCATGGGATGTCAACTCTACAGGAGGTCCCGGTCTGAGTAAACGACCTTTCAGAAGAAAGCCGTCAGAAGAGAGCCATCAGCCGTCAGCTGTCAGCCATCAGCCAGAAGGACCTCCCAGAAGAAAGCCATCGGTCATCCGTTATCGGTCATCGGTTTCCTTCTCCAAGACCAGCGTTTCCCTCACCACCATGTCTCTCGCCTCATCGCTCCACGCGATTGACACGGCACCACCGAAACGATAAAGATCGAGTTGGTCGCTGTAGTGGGGAGACATCGGGTTGCCTGACTGACCGCCGGGAAGCACGAACCTGTTGTCTTCCCACTCTCCCACGTCCACGACCATCCTCATCGAGGCAACGAACGGTGAGTTCTCGGTGGGGTCGAGGAACGACACCGCTGCCTGACTCACCGTGTTGGCATCGCCGCCCCACGGGAATGGGCCAAGGTTGAACACCTTGTCCATAGGTTTGCGTTCTCCAACAGGATGAACGAACGACAGAGGTCTGACCGTTCCCCAGGCCCATCCGCCGGTATCGGATCCGTAGTCGTCGATGAGACGCTGGACAACCGCTGCGAGCGCCTCCTCGATCTCTGTATCCCAGCCTGCGTCGAACCAACCATCCGGCTTCTCCGCCATGAGTTTGGAGAGATGGCCAGTCCTACGGGTGAACAGGATCGATTCTGGCGTGAGCGCGCTCATGCCTCTTCCCAACGCCCACTCTGCTGTTTGCGGAGCTTTCGCTCGTACGGCGCGCTGGGCCATCGCCACCACGAACAGTTCGTATACCGTTCCAGGAGAAGACCCGCTGGAGGCAACACCGTCCCAGGTTTCGAGCATCTCAATGGCGAGCATGGCGTTTGGATTCGTTGCGCCACACTCGACGATTGCGGTCTTCATCTCTCTCCAGGGGATCGGCGTCAGATCCATCTGAAGTCGTCCCGCGCTTTCGAGAGTCCAGTCCTCGCGTTCCGCGAGTTTCTCTGTGATCCGAGCAACCCTGTATCCGTCGATGAAGTCATGGCTGATGAACGGGCCATCGTCCCCCTGGAGTGGCTTGTTGTTCGCTGTCGCAAGGAAACCGCACTCAGGGTTGACCTGACCTGGCAGTTCGTCCACGGACAGCGTCCCATCCTCCCATCCCACCTCAGGATCCCATCCAGGCATCGGGATCGTTCCGTAACCCTTCTTGCGCACGGGTGCTTCACCTACAAGTTGCCAGGCAATGTCTCCGGTCGTGTCAGCTGACACGATATTGAGTGGAAGGCCTGGCCAGTCGCGATACGACTCCTTGATCTCGTGCACTGATGTAGCTTTGTGCGTGGTGAGCAACCCGCTCACAGGTCTGGCATCAAGCCAAACCGCTCGCATGGCGATCGATGCTTCTGTGTCGTCGAGAGCAGGCCCGATCACCGGACCCTGCGGTGTGATGAGGACTTGTTCGACGACGTCCTCACCGCCCTTAACCTTGATCGTTTCGGTGATCGTCTCACACCTCACAAGGTCCTCACCCACGCGGACGCTGCTCCCATCGGCAGAGATATCTGTCAAGAACAGGTCGGTGTTGTCCGTCAGACCTGCCGTTACACCCCAGGCACAGTGTCCGTTGAAACCGACCGGTGCGCCTGGCGCACCGACGAGGCTCGCCCCGACAACACTCCACTGCGGTGTTGAAACCCGCGCGAGGTACCAATGTGATGGATGACTTGGCTGGAGGTGGGGATCATTGGCGACAATCGGCCTGCCCGAATCGGTTCTGCTTCCCGAGATCGCCCAGTTGTTCGAACCCCCACCAAGCCCAACGACCTTGCCGAAGAACTCGAGGTCGCTCAAGAGATTGTCAGTCGCCGGACCCGCTGGCTTCCCAGGGGGCACCGTTGCAGGCAACCAGTCCGGGTAGGTCGGGTCGAGGGCGGTTACGGCATCAGGGCCGTCCTGTGTCAGCATCTTGTATCGAACAAGTTCGCTATCCCAGTTCGATGCGAGAAGGAACGCCATGAGTTTCATCAACGCGAGAACGTCAGCAGGCTCATAGGGTGACGGTTCCGACCTCAGCAGTGTGAACTCATGGGCCAGCTTCTTCCCGCCTCGTGTAGCCCCTTGGTACGCTCCACGAGCGTACGCGTCGAGGATGCCCGCTACATCCTTGTCGAGAGAGTCGAACTGGGCGACAGCCGAGCGGTGAAATCCGATACGTCGCGAAAGCCGGTCGATAGGCAGGGCGTCAACACCAACGAGTTCAGCCAACGTACCCCGAGTGGCTCGCAGGAGGCCTTCCATCTGGAACGCTCTGTCCTGGCCGTGACAGAATCCGAGTCCGAACCATGCATCCAGGTCGTTCTTGGCATCGATATACGCGACGCCGAATCGATCGCGCCCTATCTGGACCGTGTCGATCAGTCCGTCCACCGCTATCGAACCGTCGGTCGTGGCCAACCGTTTCCCAAGCGCGATCCGGAACATGTTCTTGACGGTGCTCAATGGATCGTCCCTTCAATTCGCGCTCTCCGCCTTCAGTGAGCAGCCCTGTCTTTTCCTACTTCTAGCTGA
>JAMBLL010000133.1 GCA_023336765.1 Actinomycetes bacterium
GGCTGGCGGCTCTCTGCTTCCTCCTCAGCCCGATCTTGTAAATCTCTACCGATGCCATCACGATCAGCGCTCCGGCTACGGCCAATCCGAGATGAGCAGCATCAAGGGGTACGGTTCCGAAGATCCGCTGGGCAATGGGAACGTACAGGATGACGAGATGTGCAGCGAGGCCGATTCCGACCGCTGAGAGCATCGCCTTGTTGCCGAACAGGCCAAGGGTGAACAGTGATTTCTTCTCTGCCCGCACTTCAAGTGCCAGGCCAAGCTGGCCGAAGATCAGCATGGTGAACAGGACGGACTGCCACGCAGCATCCTCCTGACCTCCTCCGGGGTGCCACAGGTACCAACCACCTGCGAGCGTGACGATCGAAAGCACAAGGCCGAAGATGGCGATGAACCTGGTCGTGCCTCCCCCGAAGATGGACTCTGTGGCCGAGCGCGGTGGCCTGTCCATGACGTCGTCCTCAGCTGTTTCAACACCGAGCGCGAGGGCAGGGAGGCCATCCGTGACAAGGTTCATCCAGAGGATCTGGAGGGGGAGCAGTGGGAGGGGCATGCCAAGGAAGGGGCCAACGATCATCACGATGATCTCGGACGTGTTGCACGTAAGGAGGTACTTGATGAACTTCCTGATGTTGTCATAGATGACCCTGCCCTCTTCAACTGCAGCCACGATCGTTGCGTAGTTGTCGTCGAGAAGGACCATGTCAGCAGCCTGTTTCGACACATCGCTGCCGGTAATGCCCATGGCGATACCGATGTCGGCCTTCTTGAGGGCCGGAGCATCGTTGACACCGTCGCCGGTCATGGCGACGAGTTCTCCTTCCGCCTGGAGCGCGGAGATCAGTTCAAGTTTGTGCTCAGGAGACACGCGAGCGAAAACGGAGACGTTCTCCGCAGCCTGCTTGTGCTCTTCGGCTGACATCTCGTCGAGCTCTGGTCCGGTGACAACGAGATCCGACGTAGTGATACCGATGTCCTGGGCGATGTGGCGTGCCGTGAGCGGGTGATCACCGGTGATCATCACGGGTCGGATCCCGGCTGATTTCGTTTCAGCCACAGCTCCTGGAACAGCAGCTCTGGGTGGGTCGATCAATCCGAACATCCCGACGAAGATGAGTTCGTTCTCAACATCATCGTGTGCCGTGGAACTCTCAAGCGGGCGTACGGCGAGGCCCAATACCCGCATTCCCCTGGATGCAAGACCCGCTTCGCTTGCGGTGATCCGGTCGCGCATGGAGTCGTCGAGTTCCTCGAGGTTGCCGTTGACCCAAACACGAGTCGAGTGGTCGACGAGTCCGGTCACCGCACCCTTGGTGAGTGCTACGAACGACGGGACGGCATCTCCGAGCATGTCGAGGAGACCTATGAGGGCCTCGGGTGTGTCCCCAGGCGACTCGGGCGTCCGGTGGATCGTCGTCATCCGCTTGCGTGTTGAGTCGAACGGGACCTCGTCCACTCTCGGAAGAGCCCTTTCGATGTCGGGTTTGAGGAGTCCGACCTTTGCACCAGCAACAACGAGGGCTCCTTCGGTCGGATCGCCCACAGCCTTGTACCCGTGGTCGTTGACGATGAGGGCAGCGTCGTTACACAGAACACCCGTGACGAGCGCAAGTGCAACGGTCGGCTTCACGTCTGCAGTAACTGGATCGTCCGCTTCGAGTTCGAGTCGGTAGTCCGCCACATCGAGGACAACAGCCGTCATACGGTTCTCAGTGAGTGTTCCCGTCTTGTCCGTGCCGATGATGCTCACTGAACCAAGGGTCTCCACAGCGGGAAGGCTGCGGATCAGAGCACGCCGCTTGAGCATTCGCTGTGCCCCGAGTGAGAGAGCGATCGTGACGACAGCTGGCATGGCCTCCGGGATCGCAGCCACGGCGAGGCTCACCGAGGTGAGGAGGAGAGTTTCGATGTCGTCGCCTCTGATGAGTCCCATCACGAACAACAGAACCACGAGTGCGCCTGCAGCGGCCGCAAGGACCTTTCCGAGATGATCAAGGCGGTCCTGGAGTGGTGTGTTGCCGTCCTCGACGCTCTGGATGAGCGAAGCGATCTTCCCGATCTCAGTCGCCATGCCGGTAGCGGTAACGATCAACTGGCCTCGCCCCATGGTGACAACTGTTCCTGAATACGCCATATTGCGTCGCTCGGCGAGGGCCCTCTCCGACTCGAATACGATGTCGGCATCCTTGTCCACTGGTTCGGACTCACCGGTGAGCGCAGCCTCTTCGATCTGAAGGTTCGACGACTCGGCGAGCCTGCCGTCAGCCGGAATTACATTGCCGGTCTCGAGCAGGACGCGGTCTCCCGGGACGAGATCGAGCGACAAGATCTCAACAGGCGTTCCCCCTCTAAGAACTCTGACCGTGGGCACTGCCATCTCGTTGAGCGCTGCCATGGCCTCTTCGGCCTTACTCTCTTGGACGTACCCCATGACCGCATTCAGTACAACTATGGCGAGGATCGCGACGGCCTCGATCCAATCACCGAGGAACGCAGAGATCAGCGCTGCCGCCACGAGCACGTACGTGAGGAAACCCTTGAACTGGTCACCGAATATGGCCAGTCGGCTGCGGCCCTTGGTGTCATCGATCCGGTTCGGTCCGAACTGCGTGAGCCGGCTTGCGGCTTCAGCGGGTTCGAGTCCAGTCTCGGGAGATCCCAGATCCGATGCGACTGCATCGACCGCTGTCCCTGACCAATCTGAGATCGTCGGTTCGATCGTATCCATGGTGCGTGCTACTCCTGATCAGTGCTGACCGAGGTCGTCCCAGCGGTCGTCGACTGCCAGGTCGATGACGGTCCAGGCCATTGCAAGTGCTCCGTCGCGAATGATCCGCTTCCCGTCGTCTGTCACCGTATGGGCTGCGAACTCCGGCTGATGGTTCACTGTCGGGTAGCAGTTGAGGTCGATCATTGGATGAATGGCAGGAACCTCATGAGACACGTTTCCCATGTCGGTCGAACCGGAGGTGGACGGCTCGAGATCGGCCAGCCGGTTCATCGTGCGACCCAATTCTTCGGAGTTCTGCTCGAACAGGTCTGCGATCACGCTGTCGGTTCGTAGATCCTTGTACCTGTGGCCCGACTCGCGGATCTCATAGGTGCATCCTGTGGCGAGCGCGGCAGCTGCAAAGCACGCTTCGACCTTGGGGAACAACTCGTCAAGCCTCTCGTCGGTGGCAGAACGAACGTTGAAGACCATCGTTGTGTGCGCTGGGATAACGTTGGGTGCAGCGCCTCCTCTTGTGATGATCCCGTGGATGCGGTCCGAGTCAAGGATCTGCTGTCTCAAAGTGGCGACGTTCATGTAGGCAAGCACTGCCGCATCGAGGGCGTTGATGCCCAGGGCGGGCTCGGCAGACGCGTGGGAAGGCTTCCCGTAGAAGTCGACCTCGATGTGTGCGATCGCGAGGAACTGGGGATCCACGATGTCCTTGACAGCGGGGTGGATCATCATCGATGCAGCTGCACCTTTGAAGGCTCCCGCGTTGATGAGATCGACCTTGCCGCCCGTGTGTTCCTCTGCTGGTGTACCAAGGACGGTGAGACGGATCCCGAGTTCGTCAACGAGGTCGATGAGAGCGAGGCCGGCACCGATGCCTGCTGTGGCGATGATGTTGTGTCCGCAAGCCTGACCCACCTCAGGCAAGGCATCCATCTCTGCACAGATGATGACCTCTGGCCCCGATGTTCCTGCCCTGGCGGCGAACGCCGTGTCAAGACCGTATGCCGGGTACTCGACCGCGAAACCTCCAGCGCTGAGCATCTCAGCCATCCTTAGGGATGTCTCGAACTCCTCGTACCCAAGCTCGGGGTTGTCGTACATCCACTGTGATAGCTGTTCGAGGTCAGGTTGTGCCTGATCGAAACTTCGTTCTGCACGAGTCTTGGTGTCCATGGTCGCTCCGTCCGAGGAATAGTCGCCGACTGTGTCTTGTTGGTGTTGCGATGGTCAGGCTACATCAGCCTGACCCCATGTGCGCGGCGGGAACGTGTGCAGGGGCGAAACCGGAGATACTGGAGAGGATGCGCCGTACCATACGGTCCAACATCGAGATGAGCGAGGCCGGTACCGCTGTCGCAACACCAGACGCGGTCCCCCAGCGATCGGTCAATGGATACCAACACATGGCAGAGAAGCCCTCCAAGGAAGTCAAGGAACAACACGCATGAACCTGATCGGATCCATTCCGTCACCGGCCCAGAATGTACTTGAAATCGGCCCGCTGACCATCTACTTCTATGGCCTGCTTATAGCGATCGGTGTGATCGTTGCGATCGTCGTGTCGCGCAAGCGGTATGTCCGCTTCGGTGGGAACGGGGAATTCTTCGAGAAGGCGGCCATCTGGGCCGTCGTCATAGGGTTTCTCGGTGCCAGAGGCGCGTATGTCCTCACCCACACGGGCAACTTCCTCGACCGTCCGTACGCTGTGTTCTTCATCTGGGAGGGTGGCCTTGCCCTGTACGGTGGTTTGCTGTTCGGTGCACTGACGTTCATCTACCTCGTCAACAAGAAGGGTGGTGACCTCTTCGCTATTGGTGACGCGACTGCCGTTGGTATCCCGCTTGCACAGGCGTTCGGCAGGTTGGGGAATTACTTCAACCAGGAACTCTTTGGCACGCCGACCACTCTTCCCTGGGGCGTCGAGATCGATCCGGCCAATCGTCCGCCTCAGTTCGCCGATTTCGCGACCTTCCACCCAACGTTCCTGTACGAGCTGGTGTGGAACGCGTTCATCCTCGTTCCGGTGATCCTGTTGCTCGAGAAGCGTGGGAAACTCGCAAAGGGGGCATCGTTCGGGATCTATATTGCGATGTATGCGTTCATCCGTTTCTGGATGGAATTATTGCGGACCGACACGACCTACAGACTGTTCGGCATCAGTCGTAACGGCTGGGTGTCGATCCTCGCGTTCATGGGTGGCATCGCATGGATCTGGTGGACTCAGAAGAGGGCAGAGAAGAGGACGCTTGTCGGGAAACCGTACCTACTTTCGCCTCAAGCAGAAACGGAGACCAGAGCAGAAGCCGTCAGCGGAGAAGGGGCTGATGGTGCAGATGAGGTTGGTAGAGACTGAGTAGGGCATCCCCCTTTCAAGGGGGATAGCAGAGGGACGGAGTCCCGATGCAGGGGGATACGCGGTTCGGCTCCCAGCATCGAAATACCATGGTTGGCTTCGCGTTATCCCCCTAGGAGGCTGTTGAACAATCGTGTTTCTTCCTGATCGAGATTCCGGTTGGTGGCGTCGTACACGATTGTTGTGTTTCGATCGCGTCTGGATCGGTGATATCGCGGTCTTGGGTCTTGGTTCAGCTGATCGCCC
>JAMBLL010000134.1 GCA_023336765.1 Actinomycetes bacterium
GCTGTATCCGCCACAGATGCCTCCTCTTTGTTGGGGCAATTCTACGGGCGCGGTGACCTGACCCCCTTACGGGTCGACATGAGCGATGAGCGGTCAGATGTCCACGGGGCGTATGGCACCCTCAACATCTCGGCGAGGCCGAGAAGCGACGCCTCGTAGTTGACCCTCCATCCCACGAAGTCCTTCCACGCCTGTTCACGATCCTCAACCATGGCTATTCCGGCATCGTCGAGTGCGTCGTATGCCTCATCAAACTCGGACCGCTGGATGGCGATCGGTCCCGTCGAAGCCGGATCAGCGTCGAATGGGATGTTGTACATCGATGCGATCCTGCGCAGTGACATGAACCCGGCTCTGATCATCAGCCCTGCGGCTGCGCGGTCCGGACCGGATTGTCCACTGCACGACGACAACCACAGCGCAGCTGTGTCGAGGATGGTGCCAGCCCCGGTCACCCAGGATCGATGCGGGTCGGTCGAACGAAACCAAGGGAGCGCAAGGTGGGTCGTATGGGTCTCTTCGAGTTCAGCGAACCACGACTCCCAACTTGTCCAGTCATCCGCCAACTCGCCATCCCATCCGATGTTGTGATAGCGGACCAGCATCTCGGGTGCCGTAGGAGGAGAACCTGCGCGGACCTCAAGCAGAGCGACCTTGCTCTCGCGGTCCTGGAACGCTGAGTAGATCGAAGGGAGGTACGTGATAAACAGTGTGAGGACGAGCAGTCCAAGCAGCGCAGCGGTGAACGCAAGAGCTTGCTGTCCAACGCCGATCGCCGGTGCGAAGCCAAGTGTCGTGAGCGAGGATCCTGCAAGGTTGAACGCGCCATCGGCACCGATAGTTGTATCGGTTGCCCAGAACATGAAGCCGAAACCGGCGAGGAGCAGCACCAACCACGACACAGGAACCGCCAGCAGTCCGACGGGAGCGATCATCGCGAGGATCCCGTCCTGGCTCTCATAGCCTCTTGTCTTGCCTGCTCCCCATCGGAAGGTCGTAGCGACAACGGCGAACACCACACCGGACAAGCGCACCCGCGACGCTCTTGGAAGGATCACCATTCGTATCGCTGCCTGCATGACATACACGACGATCACGAAGCCGAAGACGAACGAGAGTATCGCCATCATGTACCACCCGTCGAGCGATGGGCCGACCGAAGCGAACGACGCATCACCTTGTTCGATGGCGTGCGAGGCAGGGCCGGGATCTCGATCACTTCATGTACTTTGAACAAGGGGTTGAGTCTTGTGCGGATCGCCTGCTGCATCTCGATCCTCACAACATCCGTGTCAAGCGTTGTCCCTGCGAGAGCGACAACGAACACGACGAGGCGTTCGGGTCCTCCTTCAGACGGAGGGACAGAAACCGCAGCGCACTCTGCTACGCCCGCAACACCACCGATCGCTCGTTCGACGTCGGCTGACGATACCTTGATCCCCCCGAGGTTCATCGTGTCGTCGACCCGCCCCAGTGCCCGGTAGTATCCATCGACGGTTCGCTCCATGTGGTCACCGTGTCGTCTGAGCGGTCTTCCGATCTCTGGCACTCCGTCGTAGTACACCTCGTGATGGTCACGATTCAACAGTTCTGTTGACAGCCCGATCGACGGCGGAACGAGGAACACCTCTCCTGAGTCGCCTGGCCCGTCCTCGTCCATGAGGACAAGGTCGATTCCGAGTGCAGGTGTCGAGAACAACGAAGGTACACATGGGTCGAGCACGGTCGAGGTCACATACCCTCCCCCGATCTCGGTGCCACCGCAATACTCGATCACGGGCACATCCCCTGCGGCGTGCATGAGCCAGCGGTAGTCGTCAGGGTTCGATGTCTCGCCTGTCGACGAGATCACCCGCACCGAGTGCCAGTCTCCCGGCTCAAGGACATCACTCTCCCTCCATGAAGCAACGATCGACGGCACAATCCCAAGCATCGAGACGTCAGCGTCTGCCACGAACTCGATGAACCCGCGCCCTGTCGGTGCATCGTCGTAGAGCGCCATCGCGGCACCATTGAGCAGGGAGGCATAGATGAGCCACGGACCCATCATCCACCCGAGGTTGGTCGGCCATGCAACCACGTCGCCGGTGTGTATGTCATGGTGGAAGCGACCGTCCATCGCAGCCTTGAGCGGTGTTGTCTGTGTCCACGGGATCGCCTTGGGGTCACC
>JAMBLL010000135.1 GCA_023336765.1 Actinomycetes bacterium
CTTCTTGCGACAACGGGCAGCAGAATCGAGGCCGTCGCACTTACGGCAGCCATGACGATGAAGATGACACCAAGCTCGATACGGTCCGAACCTGACGGCTGCATCGTCACCTGGAACAGCGCAAGACCCGCCAGAACGGCAGCTACGAACGCGAGAAACGCCCTCATGGCTCGAACCGATATCCCCTGCCCCAGACAGTGAGGATGATCTGGGGGTCATCAGCGTTCTCCTCGATCTTCTGGCGCAATCGCCTGATGTGAACCGTCACGGTTGAGGGATCCTGCCACTCAGAACTCGATCCCCATACATGCTCGAGAATCTGTCCCCTGGTGAAGACCTGCCGCGGCGAAGAGGCGAGGTACAAGAGCAGATCGAACTCCATCGGCGGCATGTCCACCTTCTCACTTCCACAGAAGACCTCTCTTGTACGCCCGTCGATCCTGATGTCGCCGAAGTCAAGTACTTCGGCTGACGGCTGTGCGGGCGCGGACCGGCGCAGGACGGACCGTACACGTGCGGCGAGTTCGCGGGGAGAGAACGGTTTCACCACATAGTCATCTGCACCCAACTCAAGCCCAAGAACCCGGTCGACCTCATCGGCGCGGGCTGTCAACAGGATCACGGGCACCTGCGTGTGTTTTCTTAGCTCAGCGAGCACCGTGTAGCCATCGAGTTTGGGCAGCATTACGTCGAGAATGATCAGATCTGGTGCGTACGTGTCAACACACTCGAGGGCTCTTTTGCCATCGATCGCCTCGATCGTCGTGAACCCTTCTCGTTCGAGGTACGCACAGACAACCTCGCGCACCATCGACTCGTCGTCAACGACGAGAACACTGCGCTTGAGCTTGGTCGCTTGCTCCATGGCTGTAATCGTACGTCGAACAGAAGCCGGTTGCGCCGTGTTCAGCCTTTGTTCACCTCACACCCAGGTTCGGACGTGCCTGTCGGATCGCTCCAGACCCACACACGCAGGCTATTCCATAGACGGTCACTCAGGATTATACTCGCGTGGTACATGGGTCGCCACCCGGCGGCCTCCAGAGAAAACTGAGGAAGCCATGTCCGAGAAATGGGTCTACGCGTTCGACGAACTCAACGAAGCCAACACATTCTGTGGTGATGAGTGGGACGAGGTGCGCGGGCTGCTTGGAGGGAAGGGGGCGAACCTCGCCGACATGACACGCCTCGGTGTCGCCGTTCCTCCAGGATTCACGATCACATCCATGGCATGCAACGCGTACCTCGACAGCAAGGAGGGGCTACCGCCTGACGTACTCGCACAGATCGACGAAGCCCTTGCAGACATCGAGAATACGGCTGGCAAGTCGTTCGGCGACCCATCCAATCCTCTTCTCGTTTCCTGCCGCAGTGGAGCCAAGTTCTCCATGCCTGGCATGATGGACACGGTTCTCAACATCGGGATGAACGACGCCGTGGTGGAAGGCATGACGCAACTCTTCGACGACAAGCGATTCGTTCTTGACTCATACCGCAGGCTTATTCAGATGTTCGCCACAGTCGTGATGGGCGTGAGAGAACAACCCTTCGAAGACATTCTCAGCGAGTACCGGGCCCGTCGAGAAGTCCCGAACGACAGTGGACTTCTCGTTGAGGACCTCGAAGAGATCGTCGAGAAGTTCAAGGCGATCGTTGCCAGATTCGCAGGACGCTCGTTCCCTGAAGATCCGACCGAACAACTCACGATGGCGGTCGAGGCCGTATTCAGGTCCTGGGACGGCAAACGAGCCAACGACTACCGCAGGGCCGCAGGGATCCCGAACGATCTGGGGACAGCGGTCAACGTACAGACGATGGTCTTCGGCAACATGGGGATGGACTCTGCAACCGGAGTTGCAGTATCGCGAAGTGCCACGACTGGAGAGAACCAACTCGAAGGTGATTTCCTCGTGAACGCCCAGGGGGAGGATGTCGTCGCCGGTACCAGGCAGACGAGCGGCATCGATGAACTCGGTGTGGTCATGCCAGAACTCTTCACCGAGCTCCAGACATATGCGGACCTCCTCGAACGTCACTACACGGACATGCAGGACATCGAGTTCACCATCGAGAACGGCAAGCTGTGGCTTCTCCAAACCCGTGACGGAAAGAGGACGGCCCAGGCTGCAGTCAGGATCGCCGTGGACCTCGTTGCAGACGGCATCATCTCGCAAGAGACAGCACTGATGCGGGTGACGCCAGAGCAGGTCGAGTTCTTCCTCCATCCCCAGTTCGAGTCCCAGGCGAAACTCACCGCTACGAGCGAAGGCCTCCTCCTGACAACAGGCCTCAATGTGTCTCCAGGTGCTGCGGTCGGGATCATCGCTCTCGACGCCAACCTCGCCGAAAGCTGGTCGCAGGACCGTGAGGAATCAGTGATCCTGGTCAGGCCAGAAACCAAGCCCGACGACGTTCACGGGATGCTCGCGTCGGCTGGCGTCCTCACATCGAGCGGTGGTCGAACAAGCCACGCTGCCCTGGTGGCTCGCCAGTTCGGCAAGCCCGCGGTGGTGGGTGCCGCCGAGATCGCTGTGGATCTCAATGCACGCCAGATAACCGTCGGTCAGATGACCATCGAAGAGGGGGACTGGATCTCCATCGATGGCACGACAGGTGAGGTGTTCGCTGGCAAGATCGCTACCCGAGTCCCCGATATCGACGACATGTGGCTGATGACACTTCTCGAATGGGCTGACGGGGTACGCAGACTCGATGTTTGGGCGAATGCGGACTATCCCGAAGATGCAGAGCGAGCAGTGAAACTTGGAGCGAACGGGATCGGGCTGTGTCGTACCGAGCACATGTTCTTCAACCCGGCCCGCCTGCCCATCATGCAGGACATGATCATGGCAACGAACCCTGTCAGGCGACGTGAAGCTCTCGAACAATTGCTGCCACTCCAACGCATGGATTTCGCAGGGTTGTTCAGGGCGATGACCGGCAAGCCTGTCATCATCCGACTCCTCGACCCGCCGCTCCACGAGTTCCTCCCGAACTACGACAAGCTCTCCCATGATGTAACGGACCGCAAGATCCGCCTCACGGCAGCGACCACGCTCGAAGAGGTCGATTCCCTGTTGCGCGAGATCGAGGACACCGAGAAGATCATGGAACGCATCGAGTCGCTCCACGAGTCGAATCCGATGCTCGGATTGAGAGGTGTACGCCTTGGAATTCTGTTCCCCGACCTTCCACGTATGCAGATCAGAGCGATCTTTGAGGCCATGATCGAGGTGAACAACGAGGGCGTTGAAGCCAACCCTGGCATCATGATCCCGCTCTCAAGCGATGCAGCCGAACTCCAACCCCTCAAAGAAGTCGCTGCCGAGATCGCCGCCGAATTGGGCGAACTCCATGGAATCGACATTGAGTACGAATTCGGCACCATGATCGAAACCCCACGCGCAGCGATCACTGCTGGCGAGCTAGCGGAGACCGCCGAGTTCTTCTCGTTCGGCACAAATGACCTGACTCAGATGACCTTCGGAATCAGCAGGGACGACGCGGAGAAGAACTTCCTGCTCGAGTATCTGCGAATGGGGGTCCTCAGAACGAATCCGTTCGACACGCTCGATGCTCGCGGCGTCGGTACTCTGATCAAGGGTGCCGTTGACGCTGGGCGTCGTACCCGTCCTGGAATTCACGTCGGGATATGTGGCGAACATGGAGGAGATCCTGCATCGATAGCCCTCGTCGACTCGATGGGACTCGATTATGTGAGTTGTTCACCGTTGCGTGTGCCGGTCGCCCGCCTCGCTGCGGCTCAGTCAGCCCTGTCGAATCCTTAGGCTTCTGGCGTCCAGCAGCGCATGTCTTGCGCTGCTGGACGCCGAACCTGAGAGATCGGCTCCTAGCGTCGCAAGTGGACGATGTCCGAGGTACTGAATAGATCACCAACTTCAAGTCCGAATGAGGCGCGGTACAGCGACGCGGGAACCCCTATGTCAACAAGGTAGAGATCGCCGACGTTCCCACTCGAGCGCGACGAGACCAGACCCGACTTGGGAAGCGCGAGCGTGAGCGTCGCATCCGCAATGACTGCAAGCTCGAAAGGTTCGCCAGATGTTGAGTCCACACCCGAGGGAACGTCAAGGGACACAACGAGCGCGTCCGATTCATCGGCCCAGCGGATGAGTTCGGCGACACGACCGCGAGGCGCTCCAGCAAGGCTGTAGCCAACAAGACAGTCGAGCACGACCACAGACTCTCCATCGTGAGAGGAAGGAGAACCAACGGCTTCGACGACAACACCAAGGCTCACGAGCGTGTGCAACTGGTGTGCAATGACGCCCCTGTACTGATCCGCAGGCTTCGAGAGAACTACGGACACAGGCACATCCCATCCGGCAAGTCTCCTGGCCGCAACGAGTCCGCCTCCACCGTTTCCGCCTGAGCCAGCCAGAACCACCACCCGAACAGCTCGCTCGTGGTTGATGTATGTCTCCATCGTGAACCTGGCGAGATTCCTGCCAGCGTTCTCCATCATCTGGATGAGACTGATACCGAGATCATCGATCATCACCCTGTCGACTTCGATCATCTGGTCCTTCGAGATCGTGGGGACGGAAGCGAGCGGTCGGGCGGGGAACATGGGGAGAGGGTACCCAGAGAACACAGAACACAGAACAGAGACGGATGACGGATGACGGAAAGAGTTGACAGTTCACAGTCGGAGAACGGATGACGGATAACGGAGAACGGAAAGGGTCGACAGTTCACAGTCGGAAAACGGAGAACGGAGAACGGAAGACCGATGACCGATGACCGATGACCGATGACGGAAAGAGTTCACAGCTCACAGCTCACAGTTCACAGTCGGAGAACGGAAAACGGAGAACGGGAAAATTACACGATTCCGTCGCGCTGGTCGCGTGCACGTTGGGCTGCTGCCGCCTCTTTGCGGGCCGCTGACTGACGATCCCTATCGGCAACGCGAGTTGCCGCGCTGTTCTGCTCATCGACGAAGTGGAGATACGCGCTCCAGCGATCATCCGTGATCTCGCCTGTTTCCACGGCGGCCCGGACGCGGCAGCCGGGCTCTGATACGTGCGAACAGTCTCTGAAACGGCACTCGAGCGACCACTGTTCAATGTCCGAGAACAAGCTCTCGACACCTTCGCCATCTGCATGGAGTCCAAGAGATCGAACTCCGGGGTTATCGATGACAGAGCCACCTCCAGGCAGCAGGTGCAACTCGCGGGCCGTCGTCGTGTGCCGGCCCTTGGCATCCGTCTCGCGCACTTCTCCGATCCACGCGACCTCCTCGTCCATCAGAGCGTTGACCAGAGACGACTTCCCTGCGCCTGACTCTCCAATGAATGTTCCGGTCCTTCCGTTCAATGTATCGAAGACCTCGTCGATACCCGACCCATTCTCGACACTGGTCATCACGATGGTGACGCCGGGTATCCATGGCTCGACCATCGCGACCAGCGTTCCGGGGTCTTCGACAAGGTCTGTCTTGGAGATGATCACGATCGGAGTGGCACCGATGTCCCCAGCGAACGCAACGAACCGCATCAACTTCCGTTGCTTCAAGGGCCGGTCGGCACCGAACATGACGAAGACCAGGTCGATGTTCGCACCGATTACCTGGGTCCCGAATTCGCCGGTATCTCGAACAAGTATGGTCTCTCTATCGAGAAGTGCCGTAACAGTCTCGTTGTCGATAAGCACCCAGTCGCCCACGGCGAGCGGCGTCGAGCGCGAGAAGGTCACGTGCTGGACGAACTCATCGCCCGCAACAAGGACCTTGACGGAGTCATGCCTGACCACTCGGGCCGGGACACCGTGGCGCTCACTTGCCAGTTGCTTGGCTGCCCATCGGTCGTTCCAGCCGAGGGCAATGAGGTTCGTTCTTGTCACGTGTCCCGTCTGGTTGCGTCCCCAACAGAGTACAGATGCCAGA
>JAMBLL010000136.1 GCA_023336765.1 Actinomycetes bacterium
GACGATGACTGATCGTTCCGGCGGCTCAACGAAGACCCGCAAGGCACACCGCGCAGCGGGATCCCGCAAGGTGGTGGCAGCACTCAGCGCTGCCACCACGGCCGGACTCATGTTCGCCATGGCAACAGCCCAGCCTGCCTGGACAACCGAGGACACCATCGAGACATTGCCAGACGTTCCCGACCCGGTTTTCGCCGCACCTGCGTCGCGGTCCCGGATCCTCCTCCCTGTCCCCCCAGCAGGTGACGGGTCTCTGGTCACCCCGATAGTTGCGCCAGCGACTCCTCAACCCGTGCAACTCGAAGTTGTCTCTGCACCCGCCCGTGTCGTGACGAAGACCGTCGTTGTGCGGCGTGGTGGCGGATCAGCCTCCACGAGCAGCGCAGCAGCCCCGGCAGCAACCGCTGAATCAACCACAACCAAGAGCAGTGGAAGCCGCTAGCCCCCTGAACGTGACCGATCGCTTCCGGGCGATGGGGAGCGACGTGGTCGTCGTGATCGATGGTCCGGAGCGGTTGTCGGGCCAGGCCCAAACGAGACTCGACCAACTCGAACAGGCCTGGAGTCGCTTCATCGATGACAGTGATATCTCCATACTCAACCGCACCGGCACCTGGCAACGGGTCAGCTCTGACACCATCACGCTGTTCGAACGAGCCGTCACCGCATGGGAAGTGACGTCCGGCGCGTTCGACCCCACCGTGCTCCCCTCTCTCGTGGCGAGCGGGTACAGCGAAAGCCGCAGCGAACAGTCGGGGCGAACAGTCCTTGCCTCCCCACCCTCTTGCCGTCCCGCACCGGGCATGGCCCAGATCGAGATCGACTCTGCTCACAACCGGATCCATCTTCCCGAGGTCGTGAGCTTCGACCCTGGCGGCATCGGAAAGGGCCTGGCAGCCGATATCGTGGCTGAGAGCCTCGTCGAGTCCGGCGCATGCGCCGCGATGGTCGCTGTTGGAGGTGACGTCCGAATCGCCGGTGAAGCCCCCGGGAACTGGGCCGTGGAGGTCGAGAGTCCTTTCAACCCCAACGAAACTATCGCAACGCTCCGCCTGCTCACTGGTGCTGTGTGCACTTCGTCTGTGCGAGCAAAGACATGGGTGCACGATGGTGAAACGGTACACCACATCATCGACCCGTCCACAGGATTCTCCACTTCTTCGTCGATCGTCTCGACGACTGTCATCGCTGCCGATGGGTGGCTGGCTGAAGCGCTGTGCAAGGCTGCGATCGTGACGGAACCTCTCGACGCGATCGCCTTCTGTCAATCCCGAGGCGTCGAGGCGATCATCGTCGACATCGAAGGTGTTGTGTGGACAACCGATAAGATCGCGAAATTCGCGGCATGATCATCACAACCGTCTGGTGGTACCTCTCACGTTCGACCGGACTCGTCGCCGGCGTCCTCATCGTTGCAGCGTTTATCTGGGGGATGCTGCTATCGACGCAACTCGTCAAGTCGGTCAAGAAACCAGCTTGGTTACTGGACCTCCACCGTTGGCTGGCCACGCTGGCAGTCGTGTTCGTCGTCCTCCATGTTGTCGGCCTCCTTGCGGATTCCTATGTCGAGTTCAGCATCGCCGATATCCTGGTGCCGTTCGCCTCCGAGTGGAAACCGGCCGCAGTCGCATGGGGCGTGGTCGGGCTCTACCTGCTCGTGATCGTCCAGCTGTCGTCGTGGCAGACCATCCGGTCACGCCTTTCACGACGGGTCTGGCATGGTATCCACCTGGTCAGCTTCCCCCTCGTGTGGGTCGTCATCATGCACGCGGGAGCCGCGGGAACCGATGTGAACAACCGCTACTACACCCTTGGCGTGCTCAGCCTTGTCATCCTCACGGTTTTCGTCGTCCTCTATCGAATACTTGCGGGCACTGGACGCAAGAACAGAAACGATCGGCGTGACAAGCGCGTTTCAGCGGAGCGCAGTACTGACTGATCGGTCGTTTGTGTCGCTCTCGTCAAGGTGCGACAATGGCACCAGCAATTACGGAGGCACAGACTATGGCACTCGACCGCAGAAGGTCGATGTTCGCGCTGGTCATGGTGATTTCACTGGTGGCAGCAGCATGCTCAGGTGACTCATCCACCACAGACACGGCCACTCGAGACACGACCGTTCTCGACACAACGACAACCACGAACCAGGCCGCCGCGGATGTTGCTGTATCCACCACGCTCGAGACCGATGACAACGCTGCCGTCTCTGGACTCAAGAACGTGCGGGGAGCGGTGGTGCGTATCGTGTCTGAAGGAAGTTTCGTCGATCCTGCCGAAGGGGCCGTTGTCAATGAAGCGGGATCGGGAACAGGCTTCCTGATCAGCGACGACGGCCTTGCGGTCACCAATAATCACGTTGTCACGGGTGCTGCTCTTCTGCAGATCTACGTTGAAGGCGAGGACAAGCCACGCAACGCAAGGATTCTCGGCGTCTCCGAGTGTTCCGACCTTGCGGTTATCGATATCGACGGTGCCGAATTCGCGTACCTCGAGTGGTTCGACGGTGACCTGTCTGTCGGCACAGACATCTTCGTCGCCGGATATCCGCTTGGGGACCCTGAGTACACCCTGACGGAGGGAATCATCTCAAAGGAGAGCGCCGATGGCGAGTCCACATGGTCTTCAGTTGACTCCGTCCTTGAGATCACGGCCAAGATCCTCCCAGGGAACTCGGGAGGTCCTCTGGTGACCGACACCGGCCAGGTGGCAGGTGTCAACTACGCCTACTGGGAAGAGCGCGACATCAGCTATTCCATAAGCAGGGATGAAGCACTCGACGTCATCGACGAACTCATCGCTGGCAACAATGTCGACTCTATCGGCGTCAACGGCGAAGCTTTCGTCGGCGAGGACGGATCGGGTATCTGGGTTGCAGCGGTTGAGTCCGGCTCTCCCGCAGCGAACCTCGGGATCAAGGGCGGCGACATCATCACCAAGATGGAGGGTCTCGTGCTTGCTACCGATGGGACGATGGCCGACTACTGCGACATCATTCGCACCCAGGGTGATGACCAGCCGATGTCAATCGAGGTTCTGCGCTACGACACACAAGAGGTTCTCACGGGAACGCTCAATGGTGACAAAGAACTCGAAGTCGCGTTCTCGTTTGCCGAGGAACTCGGTGGTGAGATAGCGGGCGAAGCAACCGACTCGTACGAGTACACCACCGTGACCGATGACGACGGAGTACTCGTCATGCAGGTCCCCACGGTGTGGACCGACATCAACGGCGCCCAGTGGGAGGAGGAGTCGCGCGTCATCGGCAACTCGATCGCTGCAGCACCGGATCTGGACGACTTCTACGAGACCTGGGACACGCCCGGTGTGTTCTTCGGAGCCTCTGAGGTGCTGTGGCAGGAGACCGCGTACGGAGATCTCCTCGATGAGAACGACTTCTCAGATCTCTGCGCCTATGACGACCGATATGACTACGAGGACGCTGTGTATCTCGGTGAATACGACGTGTGGACGGACTGTGGCGGTACGGACACGGCGCTGGTCGTCCTCGAGGCGTACCCTGCTGGTGCAGAGTTCGTTGTCCTTGTGCAGGTTCAGGTTGTCACGGACGCTGACCTCGAGGCGCTCGATACGATCCTTGCCACGTTCGACGCCACAGGCTGATCACGACGGACGGTCAATCGCCGGACAAGAGTGACCTCACCTCATCGTCCGTGGTCTGGGTGAAGTCGTCGTACCACAGGCCCACTGCCTGGAAGGGCGTTGGAGTCGACAGGGCGATGAACGCGTCGACGAATCCTTCGAACTCTGAAGGAGCAGACAACGGCGCAACCGGCACCGCTACGAGCAACGAACGGGGTCCGTACGCCTTGATCGCCTCGATCGCCGCATGCATCGATGCGCCCGTTGCGATGCCGTCATCAACGAGGATGACATCTCTGGATGCAAGGTCGAGTGGCGGCCTGTCGCCCCGGTACAGCACCTCTCGACGTTCAAGTTCGCGCAGTTCGCGCTCGGCCACAGTATCGATGGCCTCCTGGGTGATACCGAGACGAGTGACGGCATCCTCATTGATCACGATGACTCCCCCAGATGCGATCGCTCCCATCGCGTACTCGGAATGTCCTGGAAGACCAAGCTTGCGAACGATGAACACGTCGAGAGGAATACCCAGTCGTTGCGCAACCCTATCCGCAACAGGGACACCCCCGCGAGGTAGACCAAGCACGATTCCATCATCGATGCCGCTACGTGCGTCCAGTACGTCGGCAAGAAGTTCTCCAGCGTGGACTCTGTCACGGAACCGCTCCATATGATCATCGTACCCCATTCGACTAGATTGGGCTCATGAGCACTCTTCTTGTCAAGAACGCAGCGGTCCTGGTCACGATGGATGGAACTCGTCGCGAGATCCACAACGGCGCCATGTTTATCGTCGACGGCTTCATTGAACAGGTCGGGCCATCTGTCAACCTCCCCCACACAGCCGACAGGGTCCTGGACCTGAAGGGGCACGTTGTCCTCCCCGGCCTTGTCAATACCCATCACCACTTCTACCAGACGCTAACTCGCGCTGTGCCTGGCACCCAGGATGCAGGCCTCTTCGAATGGTTGACCACCCTGTACCCGATCTGGGAGCGCATGACCGCAGAACACATCAGGGTCTCCACGAAGGTCGCTCTCGCCGAACTCGCGCTGAGCGGATGTACAACAGCATTCGACCATCTCTACCTCTTCCCGAACGATTCCCGCCTTGATGACGAGATCGAAGCTGCCCGCGACGTCGGCCTCCGACTCCATGCCTCACGGGGCTCCATGAGCCTCGGCAAGAGTCAGGGAGGGTTGCCTCCGGATTCCGTCGTCGAGACCGAAGATGAGATTCTCTCAGATACCCAACGAGTGATCGAAGCCTATGACGACCCCGGCCGGGGTTCGATGATCAGGGTCGTGGTCGCACCGTGCTCCCCGTTCTCTGTGACGGACGACCTGATGCGGGAGTCAGCAGATCTCGCCCGCGCAACGGGGACCAGACTGCACACCCATCTAGCCGAAACGATGGACGAGGACGCTTTCTGCCTCGAGACATCAGGCATGAGGCCTGTCGAACTCGCTGAGTCCCTCGGATGGGAGGGCAACGACGTGTGGTTCGCACACGGTGTCTTTATCAACGATGCTGAGATCGCCCGCATGACCGAAGCGGGAACCGGTGTTGCGCACAACCCGTCGTCGAACATGCGCCTGGCTTCCGGGATCGCCCCGGTGCGTAAGTACCTCGAAGCAGGTGTGCCCGTAGGCCTCGGCGTTGACGGATCTGCGAGCAACGACGGGAGCAACCTGCTCGCAGAAGCACGCCAGGCGATGCTCCTCGCTCGACTCGATGCCGCACCGAACCAGTCCGGTGGCGAACTGATGACGGTGCGGACCGCCCTCGAAATCGCCACACTCGGAGGAGCGGCGGTCCTCGGCAGAGACGACATCGGGTCTCTCGAACCCGGTATGGCAGCGGACTTCATCGCCCTCGACATGTCGAAGCTCGAGTATGCGGGAGCCCATGGCGACATGGTCGCTGCAACACTCCTCGCTGCACCCACAACCGTTAGCCACAACTACGTGGCTGGCATCGCCGTGGTGTCGGACGGCCACCTGGTCAACCTTGAGATGGAACCCATCATCGAACGCCACAACACGCTTGCAGCCGAGTTACTCGCGTGAAGGAGGGTGGCCTTGCGGCCACCCTCCTTCGTGTCGGTTGTCTGTGCTGTTACTTACCTGAGCCCGACCCCTGTTCCTTCAGGGTATAGAGACCACCGTTACGGTCTGATCCGTAGATGAACGGCGAGTTCGGCTCCTTGTAGATACCCCAGAAGTCGTTCGGCTCACCATCGTTCGTGGAAGCATCCACGAATCGAGCCGTCTCGACAGGGTTCCACGGGTCACTGATGTCGAGCACCAGGATCCCGTCCGTGTACCACGAGATGTAGGCCTTGACCTTGTTCCCCGTGGTTTCCACCTGGACGTTGTGTGCCGAATACGTACCAGCCGGATCACAGATCGGGTTCACCGGATCGGCGCTGCACACGGTGTTGAACGTGCTGGCCAGAGCCGGTTCCGTCGGATCCGAATAGTCCCAGATCCTGAATCCGCTCCAACCGTTGGGTACAACGGCCGCGGTTACGTCCTCGCCACCGTCGCCGATCACGAGATCTCCCGCGGTCGCGACACCAGCGATCGACAAGCCGGTCGAATGCCCGACGAATACGCCGGGGAGACCCACATCGGTTCCACCCATGGTGACGAGCGCGTCACCGCGGGCAGCGTCGTTGAACATGACGATCCCGTCATATCCTGCCGCCTGCGCATTATCGATCTTACTCGTGAAGGAACACGCTCCTCGTTGGATCAGAGCGATGCCGGCGCCCGGCGGAACCGGATCGTCGAATCCTGGATTCCCTGGGTCGCATGCGTAACCGACATACGTTGTCGGGCCAGACATGGCTTCCCCCGGCAACGATGTGATCGGCACCGTGATAGCACCCTCAGATGCGCCATACTCACCGGCGGCCGGACCGGTGTCAATGGTGAATGTCGTCGCGAACGGGGCGAAGTCCTCTTCGCCCTCGATGACGATCGTTCCATCCTCACTCGGCCATACAGCGTGGCTGTTGACCTCGCCGTCCTCACTTGTGATGTCGAGAGCCACCGAGACCTGGACCGGGTTCGTAACATCTGAGATGTCCAACAGGATCAGTCCCGCATCCCAGTTGGCAAGATACGCCTCCGTCCCGTCTTCACTGATCGTGATGTCGTGGAGGAAGCGGTTCTGCGAGGAACCGAATCCGCTGAACAAGTAGGCGTCAACATCGAGGATCTTTCCGAAGTCCGTCAGCGTTGCGTAGTCCTCACCGGGCCACGGCGATGGAAAGTCGCTCATGGAGTTCGACTCCGCTCCCCAGAAGCCCACCAGAGCGGGACTCGTCGGATCGGTGATGTCGAAGATCTGGAAGTTCCCGAACTCTGACTCCACAACTGCACCAACGTAGTCATTGCCGCCCTGGGTGAACAGGAACAGGTTGTGCACACCGAAATCGGTGAATCCCAGATCCTCACGCAGGAGAACATTGACATCGTCCGTCTGCACGCTGGCAAGGGCGACCGGGTTGGCCGGATCGTCGACGTTGTAGATCTCGAAGCCGCCAGGGCCGCCTCCGCAGGATTCGTTCGAGTGCACGAGGACGTCGCCCGAATTCATCGAAGCAGCCTTGACATCGTTCGCCCTGCTACCGGCCGGTGACTCGATGATCCCAACGAAGTCCGTCTTGTTCTTGTTCGACACGTCCCAGACCCATACGCCAGCCCCGGGTTCGCCGCCACAGGGGCTACTGAAGGTACCCGTGTAGGCATATCCGCCAAGCGCCCACACGTCGGTCGTGGATCCGGCGTCGTTACGAATGCCACGACCACGTAGATCGAGGTTCTTCGTTATCTTCGCAGATGGTCCACTGCTGATGATGCCACTTGTGGCAGCATCGTGGCTCATCAACGCGGCACTTGAGCCGCTATCGCGTCGTTGCAACTGGTTCTCGGACGAAACCTCATTCGGATCGTCGGTTACCGGGTCGTCCGGCCCCGCTGATGCGGCCGGCGCCATCGTTGCAATCATCACCATGACCGCCGCGATGATCAACCATCGCGACCGTCTCTTGTTCCTCGTCCTCATGTCCGCCCCTTTCGGCTGTGTTCACAGGGCGCACTGCCTTCTCAACAGCGACCCCCGCTCCGTATGACCCTGCACCATTGGACATCGAGGCGAAAGTGCATTTTCTCCACCCAAACGGACAACGGAAAACGCGCCTATCTCTGCTCTCTGAAGTACGGGATGGCGAGGGCCTCGGGTGCTCCGAGGTATCGGGCACGTTTGCCGCTGGTCAACACGATCATCGCAATGATCGCAAGGACGAACGGGAGCATTGCAAGCAGTGTGGACGGGATATCGCTCCATGGTTCACCCAACGTTTGGAGGGTGAACTGCACACGCTCTGCAGCGCCGAACAGGTACGCCGCGAACACAGCACGACCGGGCCTCCAACTCGACAGAATGACGAGTGCGATGGCGATCCATCCTGCTGCGCCGATCGGATCGTCCTGCCATGTTGGCGTCAGTGCGAGCGAGAAATAGGCACCGCCGAGTCCGGCGAGCGCTCCTCCGATCAACACATGGGTGTACCGGATACGCGACACATTGACGCCGGCAGACTCGGCGCTTGCCGGGTCCTCACCAACTGCACGAAGAGACAGACCCATGCGGGTATGGAACAGGTAGTAACTTGCCCCGGCCGCAATAGCCCAGGACAGGTAGACCAGGAGATCCTGGCCGAACAGCAGGGGACCGATCAGCGGTATCTCCGTGATCGATCCAGTGAAAACAGGCTCGAACACGGCACGTGACGGGTTGCCAACGAGCGGATTGCCTCCAGCGCGGCCGAGAAAACTAGCAAGACCTGTCCCGAATATCGCAAGCGCAAGACCTGAGACGATCTGGCTCACTCGGAGGGTGATCGACAAGAAGGCATGGATCGACGACAACGCGGCACCTGCGAAGATCGCAATCACAACACCAAGGAACAGGTTGCCTGTGGTGAAGGTTGCCCAGAACCCAGCTACCGCACCGATGAGCATCATGCCCTGGACGCCAAGGTTCAGGATGCCTGACCTCTCCGTGAGGATCTCCCCCACGGTGGCGAAGATGAGAGGCGTGCCGAGTCCGATAGCTGCCATCACGGTGAGCATGAGGAGTGATTCGTTCATGCGGGCTCCACCTCCTCAAGCACCGGTGTGACTTCGGATTCTTCATCCGGTTCGATATCGGGTCTTCGGATGCGGTTGTTGATGAAGAACTCGCCCGCAACGGCGAAGATCAGTATCGCACCCTGGAGCATGGTCACGGTCGCGGTTGGAACACCGATTGCCTGAAGTGAAGGACCCGCGTTGTTGAGTGCTCCCATGAGTATCGCAACGGGAATTATCGCAATCAGGTGTAAACCCGCAAGGGCTGCAACGATGATCCCGGTGAACCCAAGTCCAAGATCGAGTGAGCGGGGATCGAGTGCCCCCACGGGTCCAGCAACGAAAAGGCCACCCGCAAAACCCGCGTACGCGCCAGACAGGAGAAAGACGGTCAGGATCTTACGTGCAACGCCGATCCCGGCGTATCTGGCTGTGTCAGACGAATCGCCGACGATCCGCACGGCGAAACCCCAACGTGTCTTGCCGATCAGATACCAGGCGAAGACGGCAAGAGCGATCGCGATGAAGATCCCGCCAGTGAGACGAAAGAAGATCTCAGGTATTCGTGCACTCTCAGGAATCGGCCTGCCCTGGGGGAAGGTGCTTACCTCTGGATCTCTCCACGGACTCGAACTGCCGAAGATGAGGAAGTTCATGAGGGCCAACGCGATGAAGTTGAGCATCAATGTTGTGATGATCTCATTCGTTCCCAGATACACCCTCGGAATCGCAGCGATCGAAGCCCACATCGCCCCGCCAAGCCCTCCTGCAACGATCACGATAGGGATCATCAGGATCGACGGCACGCCGTCTCCGAGCCATATCGCAACCCCCGAAGCAACGATGGCGCCGAGGATGAACTGACCCTCTCCGCCGATGTTCCAAACGAGCATCTTGAACGCGATCGCTGCCGCAACGCCTGTAAGGATGAGCGGCGTCGCAGAGATCAATGTTTCGCTGATCCCGCGGGGAGACCCGAAGGCTGCATCAAGCATCTCGGAATAGACCTCGATCGGATTCACACCTGTGAGGAATAGGAAGATGCCAGCAACTATGAACGCGGCAAGAACGGACGCAACCGGGACACCCAGTCTGACCTTCCACGACACGAGGCCCCGTGGTTCGACGATGAATCGACGCTTTGTCATGCCGACGCCTCCTCAACCTGTCCCGACATCAACAGACCCAGCCGCTCAGCTGTAGCCTCTTCGGCAGGCATCTCTCCCACGATCTCTCCTTCGAAAATGACCAGCAACCGATCCGAAAGCGCGAGCAACTCGTCGAGATCCTCCGAGATGAGCAGTGTGGCAACGCCACGTGCCCGTTCCTTGAGGATGAGGTTCCTGACCTGTTCCGTTGCTCCGACGTCGAGACCACGAGTTGGTGATCTCAGGATCAACACTTTGGGTTCCAACTCGATCTCACGGGCCACGAGTGCCTTCTGAAGGTTCCCACCCGACAGCAGCCTGATCGGCAACCCTGGCCGAACGCCGCGAATGTCGTACTCGTCGACGATGCGGTCGCCCTCGTCACGGAACGCCGACGCCACGAGCCGCCTGCCTTTGGAATAGGGAGGGGAACGGTATGCCTTGAGTGCCAGGTTCTCATCGGTCGTGAGTCCTGGGGCGAGTCCCATTCCGAGACGGCTTTGGGGTACGTACCCCTGGTGAGCATCGATGTGCTCAAGCACCGTGTTGTTCGTGATGTCGGCGCCGTCGAGCACAACGGATCCTGCGCTCGGTTTCCTCAGACCCACAAGTCCGTACGCGAGTTCACGCTGACCGTTCCCGGACACGCCTGCGATACCGATCACCTCGCCCTCACGGATGTCGAATGACATTCCTCTCACAGCTTCAAGCCCACGGTCCCCGGGAACATGGAGGTCCTTCACCGAAAGCATGACATCACCGAAATCCTCAACCGTGTCACGGGTGGGGAGCACGAGGTCTCTGCCCACCATCATCCTGGCAAGTTCTCTCGTGTCAGCATCGGCCGTTGCGACACCGCCGACGGTCTTTCCGTTGCGAAGTACGGTGACTCTGTCGGATACCTGTTTGACCTCGTCGAGTTTGTGCGAAACGAAGATCACCGAACGACCTTCAGCAGCCATCTGTCGCATCGTCTTGAACAGCGCCTGGCCTTCCTGAGGCGTGAGCACCGCTGTAGGTTCATCGAGGATCAGGATCTTGACGTTGCGGTAGAGAAGCTTGAGGATCTCGACACGTTGCTGCTCGCCCACGGACAACTGCCAGATCCGAGCTGCGGGATCGATCGGGAGGTCGTACTTCTCCCCGAGTTCCCTGGCAGCCTTGTGAATCTCCTTCTGGTTCAGCCTCACTCCCGTATCAGGATGCCCGAGCGCGAAGTTCTCAGCAACCGTCAAGTTCGACACGAGGCGGAAGTGTTGGTACACCATCCCGACGCCAGATGCGAGTGCTTCTTTCGGGTTCTTGAACGTGACCTCTTCACCTTCGAAGAATACATCGCCCGCATCGGGGCGATAGAGGCCGGCGAGAATCGAACACAACGTCGACTTGCCTGCGCCGTTCTCTCCAAGGAGGGCGTGGACCTCTCCTTGGGCCAACTTGAAGTCAACGTTGTCGTTGGCTTTCACCCCGTAGAAGGACTTGTCCACTCCGCAGAGTTCGACGGCCAGCGTGTCCGTTGGTGCCTGAGTCACCTATCAGCCTCTTTTCTGCAGTACTGCCGCTGGATGTGCCCGGGAGTTCCCAGGCACATCCAGTGCAATACCACGTCGTTGATCAGCCGGTCGGGCTACCGATCACTCCTTCGACAAAGAAGTCCATCCCGAAGATGTCTCCGAGTGGCTGGCTCTCGCCGTCCTGGTTGACGATCGGGTCCGTGAAGACGACAAATGCCCCGTCTATGATCTCGGATTCGCGCACGAGGATCAGGTCCTGCGTATCCTGGGCGACCGAATCGCCGAATGGGGCGAGAACGACCATTCCGTCCGCCATGTTGCCGTATACAGCCTCCGACTTCCATGTACCGTCGAGGACCTGCTGTGCCGTCGTGATGTAGAACGGCGCCCAGTCCCAGGTGGCCGCTGTCAGCCAGGCGGTGGGAGCGAACTCGGTCATATCCGTGTTGTATCCAACCCAACCCGCTCCAGCAGCTTCAGCGGCCTGGCCGGGTGCCGCAGAATCCTGGTGCATGGCAATAACGTCCGCCCCTGCGTCGATCAATGATTCGGCGGCCGTGCCTTCCTTTGGTGGATCGAACCAGGTGGACGTCCACACGACCTGAACCTCTGCGTCAGGGTTGACCTCGCGGGCACCAAGCGTAAATGCGTTGATGCCGCGAAGCACCTCAGGAATCGGGAATGCTGCAACGTAGCCGATGAGGTTCGTCTCGGTGGCAGCGCCGGCCGCCATACCGCTCAGGTACCTGGCCTCTTCAGCGGCGCCGAAGTAGTTGCCCATGTTCTCCGACGTCTTAAATCCCGTTGCGTGCATGAACACGGTATCGGGGAAGTTCTCGGCAGCGGCGAGCATTGGATCCATATAGCCGAAGGATGTGCCGAAGATCAGGGTGTTGCCGTTTGCGGCAAGATCCTCGAAGACACGCTGGGCATCTGACCCTTCAGGAATACTCTCGAGCGTCGTTATCTCGACACCATCGCCGTACTCTGCCTTGAGCGCCTGGGCACCCTGGTCATGTGCCCATGACCAACCCTTGTCTGCCACGGGGCCGACGTGCACGAATGCGACCTTGAGCACCTCGCCCGATGTGTCCGTACCGGATGCCACCGTCGTATCGGTTCCAGCGGCGGCAGCCGTTGTGTCGGTCGTGTCATCGCTACTTGAGCACGCTGCAGCGAGCAGGGCGAACGCGACAACCATGATCGCAAGTATCCGCCATCTTGATCGAGCCATAATGTATTCCTCTTTCATGTCACATCGGCCCACCTTGTGGACCAATCAACGATCTACCTTGTCCATCCTAGATGCTGAGTTGCTTCTCCGCGTTCTTGCTGACCGCCGTGTGTGTCAGCAGTTGTCTGTCATTGAACGATCCTTGTCCCTGTCTCGCCTGCCATCGCGCGTTCAAGGTTGACCGGGTTCGTGATCAGAGCCTCTTTGCCTCCACCTTCGAGGAACTGGACGACAGCGCGCATCTTGGGAGCCATGGAACCTTCTGCGAAGTGGGTTCCCTCTTCGAGGTAACCCTTCACTTCTGCCAGCGTCATCTGGTCGATCCACTCCTCTTCCGGCGTACCAAAGTTGAGGGCCACTTGCTCGACCGCAGTCGAGATCAATAACACATCTGCTTCGACCTGGATCGCGAGCAACGCTGAGGCAAGATCCTTATCGATCACCGCTGCGATGCCTTCAAGCTTGCCATCCTCGTTCGTGACGACTGGAATTCCACCGCCGCCAACGGCGACCGTCACAACACCAGCAGCAAGAAGGCCCTTGATGACATCTAGTTCGATGATCCTCATGGGTTGCGGCGACGCAACAACACGGCGCCATCCTCGCCCGGCGTCTTCCTTGATATCCCAGCCTTCTTCGTCCCTGCGCTTGAATGCCTCCTCTTCGTCCATGAACGAACCGATCGGCTTCGATGGAACCTTGAAAGCAGGGTCGTCCGGGTCGACCTCGACCTGGGTGACGACCGTGGCGACGCTCTTGTCGATACCGCGCGCAGCGAAATCGTTGTACATGTTCTGTTGAAGCATGTAGCCGATGGCACCCTGGGTGTCGGCACCGGCGTAGTCAAGGGGGATCTCGTGGAGTTCGTTGCTCGCAAGCTCAGAACGTCTCAGGATGAACCCAACCTGGGGTCCGTTGCCGTGTGATACCGCAACATCCCACCCCTGCTCGATGAGACCAGCGATATGATCGCTGGTCTCATCGGTGGCTGCATACTGGTCCTGGACTGATTGATGCTCCTTGTCAGGAATGAGCGAGTTGCCGCCAATGGCGAGAACAAGTTTCGGCATTATTCCCAAGCTCCGAGAACCGAGGACAACAGCGCCATACGCATGACAACACCGTTGTAGGCCTCCTGCCAGTACCTGGCGTGCCTGAGGTCGTCAACCTCGGGAAGCAACTCGTCCATCCGAGGCAGCGAGTGCAGGATGATCGAGTCGGTCTTCGCTCTCTTCATCACGTCCTGGGTGATCTTGTAGTTGTCCGGTGTGATCCCGTAGTCGTCTGGCCTCTCATGGACCGGGATCGTATAGTCAGGCTGGATGACAGGCTCCATGTAGATGACATCAGCCTCACCGATGACCTCGTCGATATGCTCGACGGTCCGGTAATTCGTACCCTTTTCGTCAAGCTCCGCAAGGAATTCAGGTAGCGGGGCCATCTCATCGGGTGACAAGATGACCATCTCGGCATCGAACTGGGACAGCGCGTACCCGATGGAGTGCATCGTGCGCATCCTGTGGTCACCGATGGCAACGAACGTGAGTCCGTCGAGGGTGCCCTTCTCCTTGAGAATCGTGTAGAGATCGGTGAGGACCTGCGTGGGGTGTTCGCCCCAGCCGTCTCCTGCGTTGATGACAGGGATCGATGCCCACTTGGCTGCCTCGTGAGGAGCGCCCTGCTCGAAGTGGCGCATGACGATGACATCGCCATAGTACTCGAGCATGTGGACGGTGTCCTTGATCGACTCCTGGTAGAAGTCACCAGCGCGCGTCATCTTGGCATCAGAGAAACCTGTCACGGCGCCGCCAAGGCGGAGCATGGCAGCTTCATGTGCCAGACGTGTACGCGTGGATGGCTGGTAGAAGGCAGTCACCAGCGTCTTGTGCTCGAGGATGTCCGTGTTCCGACGCTTTCTGGCAATCGGTTCGAGCCTGTCGGCGATCTCGAAAAGGTGGAAGAACTCGTTGCGCTCGAAGTCCTTGAGCGAGAGGATGTCGCGTCCTGCGAAGCTTCGCATGTGGGGCCCTCCTTTGGGCTTGTTGGCGATTGGTCATACTATAGTACAACCTGATGACCATACATCGACGAGGTCGAATACAGTGATCACGCGCAACCCGTCTCTCACGGACCAGGTCACGGCCCACATCAAACAGCTGATCTCCGCCGACGGCTTTGATGACGGGCGTATCCCTCCAGAGACCGACCTCGCGTCTGACCTTGGCGTGTCACGCACCACGATCCGTGACGCCCTCAGCCGCCTCGAGCACGAGGGGGCCATCTACCGAAGACAAGGTGCAGGTACATTCGTCAATGAACATGGCTTGAGGATCAAGTCCCGCCTCGAGAACATCTGGTCCTACGAGGAACTCCTCGAGAACCATGGGTACGAGCCATCGGTTCGAGTGCTTGATGTCTCCCAGGCCCCTTGCGACCTTGCCACGGCGGATGCACTTGGCCTCGAAGCAGGCGACCCCATCCTCCTGGTCGAGAAACTCTTCCTCGAGAATGAGACACCGGTGGTGCTCACGCTCAATCGGATTCCTGTTGCGAATTTCACGACGCCCCCACCAACAGGGGATGAAGACATCCCGGTGTACGCGTACCTCGATACGCACTGTGATAGGAAACTCGCCTACTACCTCTCGGAGATCGTCCCCGTTGTCCTTGACACGGATCAGGCCGGTCGGCTTGATGTGGAACCGGGCACACCGGCCATGTCGTTCGACGAGGTCGGCTATGACAAGCACAACGAACCCATCGTGCGCGCAACGTCGTTCTTTCGTGACGACCTCCTGCGTTTCCGCCTGATCCGCAAGAGAATGGGAACTTGAGGGAAGAAGCCGTCAGCCGTCAGCTATCAGCAAGAAGAAGAGACCAAGAACACAGAACACAGAACACAGAACAGCTAGCTAGAAGGAGTAGAGAATGCAGACGTATTTGCACGGTCGTGACATGATCACGACACAGGAATGGACCAAGGACGAACTCGACACCGTCATCGACATCGCCCTCGACCTCAAGAAGCGACGCGCACTTGGCGAAGAACACTCGCTTCTGCGCGACAAGGTCCTCGCTATGTTGTTCTTCTTCTCGTCAACGCGCACGAGGGCAAGCTTCGAAGCTGGCATGGCCCAACTCGGTGGACACGCCATGTTCCTCGATTCAACAGCCACCCAGATCGGCCACGGTGACACCTGGAAGGAAATCGGTGAGATCCTTGGCCGCTACGACGACGGCATCGCGATCCGCCAGGTTGACTGGGAGATCGGAAACAAGTACATCCGAGCGGTTGCGGACGCTTCACGCACACCGGTGCTCAACATGCAGGACGACTGGTACCACCCATTCCAGGCACTCGCCGACCTTCTTACGGTCATCGAGAAGAAGGGCGACCCCCGAAAGTTGACCGTCAACGTCTCCTACGCGTACGCGGCGAGCTACCAGAAGCCTGTCTCTGTTGCCCAGAGCGAGATCCTGTTGATGACGCGCTACGGAGCGAATGTTCGCCTCACCCGTCCGCCAGAGTTCAAGCTCCAGCCTGAAGTCATCACCCAGGCCACCGAGAACGCAAGGAAGTACCACGGATCCTTCGAGATCATCGAGGACTTTGAACAGGGCATGGCGGGCGCGGACGTTGTGTACGCAAAGTCATGGGGATCCATGCTGACCACATCGGATCACGACGAGTCAGCAAAGATCTCCGAGAAGTACACCGACTGGATCGTCGATGAACGGCGTATGGACATGGCAGACGAGGACGCCATCTACATGCATCCACTCCCCGCCGACCGCAACATCGAGGTCACCGACGCGGTGATCGACGGCCCACACAGCGTGGTGTTCGACCAGGCAGAGAACCGTCTCCATGTCCAGAAAGCGGTGATGGCACTCACGATGTAGGCGGACAGCGTTCGCTCGTTGAACCAACGAAAGGAATCTCAACGTGCACCAGGAAAGCGTCAATGACTTCATGGACCATGTCGTTGCCAAGTCGGCGTCACAGTACGAGTTCCATCAAGCAGTCCGTGAGGTGGCTGAATCCGTGTGGCCGATCTTCGAGCGGCACCCGGAGTATCTCGATATGCGTATACCCCACCGGATGGTGGAGGCCGAACGGATCATCATATTCCGTGTTGCATGGGTTGATGATGCCGGCACGGTGCAGGTGAATCGCGGCATCCGGGTCGAGATGAACAGCGTCATCGGTCCCTACAAGGGGGGCCTGCGTTTTCACCCCTCCGTGAACCTGGGAATCCTGAAATTCCTTGCGTTCGAACAAGTGTTGAAGAACTCCCTGACAACGCTGCCGCTCGGCGGAGGCAAGGGTGGTTCCGACTTCGACCCCAAGGGAAGAAGCGACGGCGAGATCATGCGCTTCAGCCAGGCGTTCATGAATGAACTGTTCCGACACATAGGCACCCACACCGATATCCCCGCCGGGGATATCGGTGTGGGTGGTCGCGAGATCGGCTACCTCTTCGGCCAGTACAAGAAACTTGCCAACGAGTTCTCCGGGATACTCACAGGAAAGGGCGTCAACTGGGGAGGGAGCCTCATACGTCCTGAGTCGACAGGCTACGGGGTTGTGTATTTCGCCGAGGAGATGCTCAGAGCCCACAGCGAGAGCATCTACGGCAAGAAAGTCCTGATCTCAGGATCAGGAAATGTCGCCCAGTACGCAGCCGAGAACGCCAACAGGCTCGGTGGCACACCAGTGACGTTGTCTGACTCGGGCGGGTTCATCTATGACCCCGATGGGATCGATGCTGAGAAGCTGGCATGGGTGATGGAACTCAAGAATGTGCGCCGCGGACGTATCAGCGAGTACGCCGAACAGTTCGGAGTCGCGTACTATGCGGGCCAGAAGCCTTGGGCCGTCGAGGATGCTGACGTTGCACTCCCCTGTGCCACCCAAAACGAGCTCAACGTTGACGATGCCAAAGACCTCGTCGCGAACAATGTGCGAGTTGTGGCCGAAGGGGCCAACATGCCCACGGAGCCCGACGCAGTACGGCTCCTGATGGATAACGGAGTGCTGTTCGGCCCAGGGAAAGCAGCGAACGCCGGCGGGGTTGCAACAAGTGGCCTCGAGATGGCTCAGAACGCCGGATTCGCCGTGTGGACCCGTGAAGAGGTCGATGCCAAGCTGCTCGGCATCATGACCAAGATACACCGCAACTGCCGCGAGACCGCGGCGCAATACGCCACACCGGACAACTACGTCGTCGGGGCCAACATCGCAGGGTTCATCAAGGTAGCCGATGCAATGCTTGACCAGGGCGTCGTGTAAGGAGAATCGATCATGAGAAAGTCCGTTGGGTATTTCGAAGGAACCGGATCACCGCTGCTCGCCGAACTCGTATGTGACGGATACGACACGATACCGATCTCGAACGGCTTCGATAACCATGGCATGAACGTTCGAATCATCAACAACGAGAACTACATGGACGTGCTGATTGGATGCATCCACAAGATCTACGCCACTGAGGATGACCTCGTCAGTGGCGCTGTTACCTATCAGGATGTTTTCCATGTGTGTCGCACGTTCAATATCCCTTTGCTCCTTGGAGTTTCGAGGCATCTCCACGACAAGGCGCGGGCACTGTTCGCCGACATACCCGATGTCGTCCAGTTCGTTGATCCAAACGACATGCTCGAAACCGTGTTGGGAATACTGGAAGAGGACTAACAGATACCAGACACCCGATCCCGATGCCAAAAGGCGTTGGTGTGGCATGTAAACTGATTATGTGGCCATCGAGGAGAAAAGACGTTCATGATCACCAGCTACCACCGACCAGGCACGCTCGACGAAGCAGCGATATTGGTCACCGCACCACGCACACACGTGATCGTCGAAGGAGCGGCGCTCGCATCGTCCCCATCTGAGCAAGCAACTGCGGTTGTCGACCTCCAATCGCTTGGACTCGACGGAATCGAAATGTCTGGCGAGTCACTTGAGATCGGGTCCATGACGACGCTCGCGGACCTCGCCAAGTCTCCTCTTGTCCCTGCGATCATCTCAGACCTTGCCAATCGGGAAGCGCCAAGCACGATCCGTACAGTGGCGACCATCGGTGGCACCGTCGTAACCAACGACCCAGAGAGCGAACTCCTCGCCGGCCTCCTTGCTTTCGATGCTTCGGTGACCGTTGCACAGGCCGACGAGAGGCTGAGCTACTCCCTCGAGTCCGTCCTCGATGACCCGCAACTCATCGAAGGCTCGATCATCACCGGGATATCCCTTGATCCGCGCGGAGCAGCTACCGCGCATCGCACCGGCCGCACGCCCATGGATCGCCCCATCGTGATGGTTGTTGGGCACAAGGACACCACCGACCACATACATCTCGCGCTCACCGGCGTGGACTCCCGCGTGGTTGTGCTCTCACCAGGGCAAACAGACACGCTCACACCGCCCTCAGACTTCAGAGGATCGACCCGATATCGCAAGGAACTCGCATCGGTGCTTACTGAACGGGTGCTCGCAGACCTTTCGGGAGGAGGATCTCAATGACCATCACACTCACGATCAACGGGACACAGCGCTCACTCGAGTGCGAGCCGCACGAGTCTCTACTCACCGTTCTGCGAAGGGCCGGCTACCGCAGCGTCCGATTCGGCTCAAACACAGGCGAGACGGGGGCCGCAGCGGTCCTCGTCGATGGACAACTCGTGTCGTCCGACATCTTGCTCGCAGCACAGGCAGACGGCCACACGATCGAGACGATCGAAGGCCTCTCCGTTCCAGGCGTTCTCCACCCGATCCAGCAGGCGTTCATCGAAACCGGTGCGATTCAGTCCGGATACTCGACTCCAGCGACCATCCTGGCAGCCAAGGCGCTGATCGAGACGAACCCCAGCCCTAATGAAGCCCAGGTTCGCGATGCACTGTCAGGGATTCTCGATCGCGAGACAGGCTATGTGCGACCGGTCCACGCAGTGCTGCGTGCTGCTGCGGTCATGCGCGGCGACGATCCCGATCAGGTCGTGGTCGTGCATCTCGAGAACCTGACAGACCGCAACGGGTCATCTCGCGTCGGCGCTGACTCGGCTTCGCCCGCTCAGACACAACCGATGAACCCGCAGGTTGTGCTCAACGATGACGTACCAGTGACAACGGTCGTCGGCCAACCCGAAGCCAAGGTCGATTCGATCAAGCTGGCCAAGGGGAACCCCGCGTTCACCGACGATGTCGATCTCACGAACACGCTCATCGCAAAGGTGCTCTACAGCCCTCATGCACATGCGAACATCGTATCGATCGACGACACTGCGGCACGGGCCCTTCCGGGCGTTCATGCTGTTCTCCACTACGGCAACGTGGCCAGGGTGAGGTACGCGTCCGGCGGGCAGAGTTACCCCAACCCGCTCCCCTACGACCAGGTCAGCTTCGACAACAAGGTTCGGTTCGTCGGGGACCGTGTGGCAGCCGTGGCTGCCGACACCGAAGAGATAGCTCTGGCTGCTCTCGATCTGCTGGATGTCACCTACGACGTGCTCCCGGCTGTGTTCGATGAGAACGATGCGATCGTCGATGGCGCCCCGGTGATCCATGACGAACCGGACATGGATGGCGCTGCTGACGCTACGCACAACCTCGTGCACCACCTCAAGGCGGAGACCGGCAACATCGAGGACGGCATCGCGGTTGCTGACCGCGTGTTCACCCAGACGTTCCGTGTCCACCAGGTCCAGCAGACTCCGATCGAACCTCACATAGCGATCGCTGAATGGGACAGTGACGAACGACTCGTCATCACGTCTTCGACCCAGGTCCCCTTCCATGTGAGGCGCATGGTTGCGCCGCTGCTCGGTATCCCCGTGAAACGGATCCGCATCATCAAACCCCGCATAGGCGGTGGCTTCGGTGTGAAACAAGAAATGCTCATCGAAGATATCGTCGGCCACCTCACCATCGTGACAGGTAGGTCCGTTCGCCTTGAACTCACCAGAGAAGAAGAGTTCATGTCGAGCAGAACACGCCATCCCCAGACGATCACGTATCGCACGGGTGTTGACACCAACGGCAAGCTCACAGCTCAGGAGATGACCATCGTTGCGAACACCGGTGCGTACGGCACACATGGCCTCACGGTCCAGATGGTCAGCGGACTCCGCGGACTCAGTTCCTACAACTGTCCGGTCAAGAAGTTCGACTGCAAGGTCGCCTACACCAACATCCCGGTACCAGGTGCGTACCGCGGGTACGGCGCGCCTCAGGCATTGTTCGCGCTCGAAGCGCACATGGAGGACATCGCCGATGCTCTTGACATGGATGCGATCGAGTTCCGCAGACTCAACTGGACGAAGGTCGGCGACCCGCTCGATATCGCTCAGCAACTCGGAGAGGGCGACCAGGATGCATCGGTCATGCCTCTCGTTACATCCTGTGGTCTCGAGGAGGCCGTAGCCCAGGGTGAGCGCGCGATCGGGTGGGACAAGAGGAACGACCCATCGTGGCGAGCACCAGCGGACAGGCCACACATCCGGCGCGGGATGGGGTTTGCAATGGCCATGCACGGGACCGCCATACCAGGATTGGACATGGGTGGGGCAAGCCTCAAGATCAACGACGATGGTTCGTTCAACCTGCTGGTGGGGGCCACGGACCTCGGCACAGGTTCCGACACGGTGCTTGCACAGATGGCTGCCCAGGTCGTCGGCGTTGCGACCGACGACATCATCGTCTATTCGTCCGATACCGACATGACCCCATTCGACACGGGGGCCTACGCATCGAGCACGACGTACATCTCAGGTATGGCGGTCAAACGCGCAGCCGAGCAGGTACGGGATCAGATCATCGAACGTGCGGCGATTGCACTCGAGATCGGCAGAGATGGCATCGAACTCCACGACAATGCCGCGTGGGCGCCAGATGGTCGATCCGTATCGCTGGAGACGATCGCTCTGTCCACCCTCCACCAGGAGGGCCAGCATCAGATCATGGCGAATGCCTCATATGTCTCTCCCGAGTCCCCTCCTCCATACGCTGCACAGTTCGTGGAGGTCGAGGTCGACATCGAAACTGGCCAGGTGACGGTCACCGACCTCGTCATGGCCGTCGATTGTGGTGTGCCGATCAACCCGCTCACCTCGGTGGGGCAGGTCGAGGGTGGCATGGTGCAAGCTCTCGGATACGGCCACTGTGAGGAGATGGCCTACGACGCTGATGGCCGCATGGTCAACGCGAACTTCGGTCCGTACAAGATCTACCGGTCCGATGAGATGCCCCGCCTCGAGGCGATCCTCGTACAGACGATGGAACCGAGCGGCCCGTTCGGTGCCAAGGCGATCGCCGAGATCCCGAAGGACGGAGTGGCCCCCGCCATGCGCAACGCTATCGCAGATGCGACCGGCGTTCGAATCAATGACATCCCATTCACGCCGGAGCGTGTCTGGCAGGCTCTGCAGAACGCGTGAACAAGGCAGACCATCAATCACTCCTCGCGGAACTGACGGCTGCACTCGACGCCGGTCGCAGCGCTGTAACCGCGACCGTTGTGGATACTGCCGGATCGGTTCCCCGCAGGCCAGGCACAAAGATGCTGATCCACGAAGACGGATCGACATCGGGCACGATTGGAGGAGGGAAGGTCGAAGCGCTTGTTGTCTCCAATGCGCTCGAGACGATCACGACACGCGAAACACACCTAACCACGTACACGCTCCAGGAACCACTCAGGGGAGACCCTGGAGTCTGTGGCGGAACCATGACCATTGCATTGGAGCCATATATGCCAGCCCCCACTGTCCTCGTCATCGGCGCTGGGCACGTCGGTCGAGCGGTCCTCGACCTCGCCCACTGGCTTGGGTACCGCACTGTTGCGGTCGACGACAGAGCAGACCTCGTGACGTCGCAGGCACTTCCGAACGCAGATGTGCTGTTTGCTGGCGACGTTGCCGCCGCCGTGGAGGAGCACCCGATCACATCTGACACGTCCGTGGTTGTCGTCACGCGCAGTTTCGAGATGGACGCGCTGATCGTGCCGCTGCTCCTTGCAACACCCGCCCGCTACATCGGGGTCATGGGGAGCAAACGCCGCTGGTCCTCGACACGTGACGCTCTTGCAGGGGTTGATCTCACTGCGGACGACCTGTTACGTATCCACGCACCGATCGGCATCGAGATCGGAGCCGAATCTGTGGAGGAGATCGCAGTGTCCATCATGTCTGAGATCATCGCGTCACACGACGCCAGTGGCCGTGCCTGACCTCAGCGACCACATCACCATCGTACGCGGTGGTGGAGACATCGGCTCAGGTGCCATCTGGCGACTACGCCGTGTCGGGATCCGCGTCGTTGTCACCGAGCTCGAACGGCCTCTGACCATACGGCGGACTGTGGCGTTCTCAACAGCTGTAACTCAGGGTTCGATCTCCATCGAAGGAATCGAGGCGGTGCACGTGGCCTCCCCTTCCGAAGCGCTCGAGGTAGCAGCGACAGGTGCCGTTCCCGTGCTCGTATCCCCGGACCTACCCGATATCGACCGCTCCGTGGTTATCGATGCGAGGCTTGCAAAACGGAACCTCGGGACATCGAGAGACCAGGCACCGTTCGTGGTTGCCCTCGGCCCGGGGTTCACCGCTGGTGATGATTGTGATGCGATCGTCGAAACGATGCGCGGTCACGATCTTGGCAGGGTGATCTGGGACGGCCCTGCGATCCCGAATACAGGGGTTCCGGGGATGATCGGCGGAGAATCGGGCAAGCGGGTGATCCACGCCCAACGCAACGGCTCCCTCATCTGGGACGTCGAGTTCGGCGATGTTGTCTCCGAGGGAGAGCATCTAGGCACGATCGATGGCACAGCTGTCCAATCGAGGATCACGGGAACCGTGCGCGGCCTGCTTGCTGACGGACCCGTATTCGAAGGTCTGAAGATCGCCGATGTCGACCCCCGCTTCGACCCGAGCGCAGTAGATCGGATCTCGGACAAGGCACTATCTGTTGGCGGGGGTGTCCTCGAGGCTGTCCTCGTATGGCTCACCAGCGGGAAGTCATGATCGCATCGCTGGTCGATCGGCTCGGTATCGGACACACCGAACTGATCTCGATCGTCGGTGCTGGCGGCAAGACGACGCTCCTCCACGGGCTCGGCCGGGATCTCGCAAGCGTCGGGTACAGAGTCGTCCTGACCACGACGACAAGAATGGCGGCCGATCAGGTCACCGAACCCGTCTGCTGGTCAACGATCCCCGACGATGTGACAGCTGCGCACGTGCATGGTACCCCTCTTTTCGTGATGTCCAGGCTGACCCCAGACAAGGCTGTGGGACCCGATCCGGCCAGCGTCGACCGGTTGTTCGAACGTTCTGCCGCTGACCATGTCATTGTTGAAGCCGACGGTGCACGCACGATGTCGATCAAGTCTCCGGCAGACCACGAACCGATGATTCCGAGCCGCTCGACGTTGGTGATCGTCGTGGTTGGTGCAGATGCTCTGGGTAGGTCGCTGC
>JAMBLL010000137.1 GCA_023336765.1 Actinomycetes bacterium
CGAAGCCGATCGTCAGGAGTACACGTGCAGGTTGTTGTTGACGGGTCGCCGCTGAGTATCGACGATGTGATAGCTGTTGCTCACCAAAGCGCAGAGGTGATCATCGGTGGTGATCTCGATGCCAGGATGGAACCAGCCAGGGCCCTCGTGCAGCGCGTCGTCGACAATGACGAGACGGTCTACGGGATCACGACAGGCTTCGGCGCTTTGTCGAACACCAGGGTGAATCCCTCACAGGCGAGCGAACTCCAGTACGACCTGCTGCGGTCCCACGCGTCGGGAGTCGGGGACCTGCTCGATCGTGAACTCGTCAGGGCCATGTTGCTGTTACGAGCCAGGACGTTGTCCCAAGGGCACTCCGGTGTACGACCCGACATCGTCAGGTACCTGATCACGATGCTCAACCATGACATCCTGCCTGCTGTGCCATGTCAGGGTTCTGTCGGCGCATCAGGCGACCTTGCCCCCTTCGCTCATCTCTCACTACCCGTCATCGGCGAAGGGTTCGTCCTTACGGATGATGGTCAGCAGGTTCCATCGCTGCCGGTGCTCGAGGAGAACGGAATCACCCCGCTTGTGCTCCAGGCCAAGGAGGGGTTGAGCCTGCTCAATGGCACTGAGGGGATGCTCGCCATGGGGTGTCTTGGTGTCCATAGCGCTCGCCTTCTTGTTGATGCCGATGATGCCGCCTGTGCGTTGACCGTTGAAGCGATGCTCGGGTCTGACCGGCCCTTCGAGAAACGCATCCACGACCTTCGCCCCCATCCTGGCCAGGTTCGTTCAGCCCAGAGGATCCGCAACCTTCTTCGTGGATCCGAGATCTCTGCGTCGCATCACGACGATTTCAGCCATAAGGTCCAGGATGCCTACAGCCTCCGTTGCGCCCCGCAGGTGCATGGGGCCGCCCGAGACACCATTGCATATGCCGAGGCGGTGTTCACCTGTGAACTCGGCTCGGTCGTGGACAATCCGATCGTGTTCCCCGAAGACGGAGACGTTGTCTCTGGCGGCAATTTCCACGGCCAACCTTTGGCGTTCGCCATGGACTTCCTCTCCATTGCGGTTACCGAACTCGGCTCGATCTCGGAACGCCGCACGGACAGGTTGCTCGACCCTCACCGATCATCCGGGCTGACCCCGTTCCTTGCAACCAACCCCGGTGTATCCAGTGGTTACATGATCACCCAATATGCTGCAGCCGCGATCGTTGCGGAGAACAGGGTGTTGTCTCACCCAGCATCCGTCGAATCGATCCCGACATCGGGACTGCAGGAAGATCACGTATCCATGGGATGGGGCGCCGCCCGCAAGCTGGGAACGATCCTTGCCAATACGGCACGGGTAATCGCGGTCGAACTGATGTGTGGTGCCCAGGGCGTTGAACAACGTCCGCTCCAGCCGGCACCAGGCACCGCGGAAGTGCGAGACATCGTCCGGAGCGTGTGCCCTCCGCTTGTCGAGGACCGCCCACCTGGACCCGACATCATGGCGATCGCTGCGCTGGTCAATGCTGGTGCGTTCAGTGAGATCGAGGAGAAGAGAACATGACCAAGAAGAAGAGTTGGATGGACAAACTCTCCGAGACCGCCAACAAGGCTGCGGCTGCAGCTACCGAGGCGTGGGAGGGTTCCGAGGAATCCCGGAA
>JAMBLL010000138.1 GCA_023336765.1 Actinomycetes bacterium
CCCGTCCAAAGAGCCGAGGGAGGAGTCAGAATCGGATCTCTCTCCTAGTTCCTCTGGGGGAGATGTCGAGGTACGAGACAGAGGGGGTCCTGAACACGGCCTTGGGCAGGCGTGGCTTATGTTGTGACCACAAACGTTGGGGGTTGTTGGACGTGAGGCTGGCGTCGTGCGCGTCTTCTATCGACGAGGAGCGAGCGTCAGTGGCCCGCAGGCGCGCGAACGTTTGTGGTCACAGCACTAGCTCCCCAGGAGACCCGCCCATCTCGGCACCTATACGCCCACAGTGAATCGTTCGTATTGCCAGCTATGCCTCGTCAGTTGTTGTTCCGTCGCTCATGGTCCCGCCTGATCGGGTGTAGTTGCTTCCCTGGCTCGAATAGGTGGCCGGTAGGCGAAGGAACTTGGAGTACGTTCGGATCGTCCACGAGACGGGACCTCGGAAGAAGTAGCACTCTGGCGTGGCGACCTGGTCGATGTCTGACTTGTATTTCTCGGCGGTGCCTTTGGACAGGTGGAACTTGAGGTCGTCGTTGGTTGCGAAGACTTCGTGGATGATCAGTGCGTCCTCGTCGATGGCTCGGTATACCTCGAAGCGGAGCAAGCCCTCCTCAAGGCTATACGCTTCGGTACCCACACGCTGCCACCAGTACTTGAGATCGTCGAGAGCAGTTGGAACGTCTTTCTTGCCTGTCCACTTCGCTGTCACGTTGATGGCCGAATTCTTGTTGGGCTGCTGGTAGTCGTTTTTCACGTACCCGAAGAGCAGCTCACCGAATGTTGCGGGTACGCCTTTGGCCGTCACGGCTTCCTTGACCACACCGGGTATGTGCCTTCCGCGAACGAGGTGAGTCTCGGGCTTGGCGACTGCCGTCAGTGCAGCCATGTGTTGCGTAGCGGTGGTTGAGAAATATTCGACGAGGGCGTCTGGATTCTCGAAGACGTGGTGGACAAGAACAGCGTCCTGACCGACGGCGTGGTTGATCTCAGTCGAAAGCACCCCGGTGTCTGCCCTGGCACCAGCGTGGATGTCTTCCCACTCGCTGAGCATGTCCTTCGACTCGATGGATTTGCGGAAGAGTCCACCGGGCCGGGAGGGGACCCACTTGCCGGTCACGCTGATCTCCTGGCCGATCTCGGAGGGTTCGGCGAGGAAGGGAGCCAGGGGTTCCGTTGGTTGGGTCATGGTTGATTCGCTCCTTGATTTATGTACCGAACAGTACAATACTAGGGGACACGAGTTCGAGCGGTCAAGTGGTGCGTGCGATGAATGCAAAGTCAGGTGAGGAAACGACGAGGCGTCCAAGAGGGCGACCACGATCTTTCGATCGAGATGAATCGTTGGACGCGGCTGTTCTCGTCTTCTGGAAGAAGGGCTATGACGGGTCGTCCATCCAGGACCTCACGCAAGCCATGGGAATCAACCGACCAAGCCTGTACGCGACGTTCGGCAACAAGCGTGACCTGTTCGTGCAAGCGATTGATCGATATGCGGCTACACATGGCAACCGCGCCTTCTCCGCGTTCCGGCTCGAGCCTGACAACAGGAAGGCGGTTGAGCGATTCTTCGAGGCCAGCATCGATTGCGCTCTCGCCGACGGCACGCCCCGCGGCTGTCTTATCAATACAGTCGCTACGGAAGCAGCTGAGAACGATGCCGACCTGCGCGAGAAGCTCGCTGACATGTTCGCGCGAACTGATGCCGCGATCGCTCGACGTCTCTCGGCGAACTACGACGCCGAGATGTCGACTATCCACGGTCCCGAGGCGTTGGCGCGCATGGCACACTCGGTGACCCACAGCATCATGACTCGAGCCCGAGCCGGAGCCA
>JAMBLL010000139.1 GCA_023336765.1 Actinomycetes bacterium
CCGTGCACGTGCACGGACATGCGCAGGGACAAGTACAGGGCCCGTCTTTCAGGGCCGCTCCTGGACAGATTCGACATGCGTCTGGTGATCACGCGCCTTGCGCCGGATGCTCTCATGGAGCCCCAGGGCGAGGCATCCGCACCGATACAGAAGAGAGTGCTCGCCGCCAGGAAACGCCAGTACGAACGAGGAACCCTCAATCGCGACCTGTCGCGCGACCAACTTGATGCGTTCGCGGTTTCCGATTCCGCGAAGGAGTCGCTCAGAGCGCTGGCCCGAGAACCTGCAATGACAGCCAGAGGGTGGGACCGTGTCCGCAAGGTCGGGCGCACGCTTGCGGACCTCGGGGGCACGGACGTGGTCGACGAACAGCACATCGCCGAGGCAGCAAGCCTGAGGGGTGAGTGGAGATGAATGATCACCTGATGAGGCTGGCCTTTGGTGCGATGGCGCCTCGCACTGTTGACCGGCTCTTCGAGAGGTACGGCGACGAAGAGGCGATCACCGAGGCGATTCGCAGGGGTCGGACAAAGGCAAGCGGACACACAGTTGCTGCGGTGGCGGTTTCGGCGAAGCAGCGGCGTGACGAACTCGCAGCGCTTGATGTCACGTTGGTCTCCAGCGATGGTTCAGGTTTCCCTGAGCGTCTCATCGTGTTCCCTGGCCATCCACGGTGGTTGTTCGTGCGAGGTTCCGATTCGCGGTCGCCTGCGATCGGGATCGTTGGCACGCGAACCTGCACGAGATATGGGATCGACCTTGCAACGGCATACGGAGAGGTTGCAGCAGTTCGAGGATGGTCCGTCGTCAGCGGGCTTGCTCGTGGAATCGACGGGGCGGCCCACACAGGTGCCACAAATGCCGGTGGGCACTGTCAGGCTGTTCTCGGATCAGGAATCGATGTGGTGTATCCCAGAAGCCACCGCGCGCTCCATACATCGGTTCTCGGGACCGGGGGAGTGGTGATCTCAGAGTTTCCCCCCGGCACTCCTCCGGAAGGCTGGCGTTTCCCTACCAGGAACAGGATCATCGCGGGCCTCTCGGACGTCCTGCTCGTGGTCGAGGCAGGCCTCAAAGGTGGTGCACTGATCACCGCAAGGATCGCGCTCGACTACGGGGTACCCGTCTACGCAGTCCCTGGCGACATCGACCGTGTGGCATCAGTGGGCACGAACCTCCTCATCCGCGACGGAGCCTTCCCGATCCTGGGCCCAGAGGACCTCGCCGAGGTCCTCAGCCTCCTCGAACCGCTGTACACGACACGCAATGACACCGACGAGAGACTCGCTGTGAGCCGTGATTCAGCGACCGATCCACAGCTGTAGCCTTTGCCGCTGAATGGAAGAACCGCTATCGGTGTGAGGCTCGCCCCGCGTGTGGCTCCTGATCGAGGGTAAGAAAACGATGGCAGCAGAGATCACGGTGTACGGGGCTGACTGGTGCGGAGACTGTCGCCGGACGAAGCAGTACCTTGGGAAGAACGACATCGCCTATGTATGGGTCGATGTGGAAGCGAACCCTCACGAGATCGCAACAGTGATGAAGTACAACAACGGTCGCAAGAGTATTCCTGTAGTCGTGTTCTCAGACGGTACACACCTGACCGAACCGTCTGAGCCAGACATGGACGCCAAGCTGGGTCGTTGACGATGGTCCCCAAACACGGCACCATTAGCTGATGGACACCTCCTGCATCCCGGCACACGTCGATCGCTATTTGGAGTACGCACGCGATGTGCGCGGACTCTCGCCCAACACCGTTGAGGCGTACCGGCGCGATCTCGACGGCTTCACCGAGTTCTCAGGCCGCTACGGTGTCACCGATGTCCATGATGTCGACCGCAAACTCGTGAGACGTTTCTCGGCGAATCTGTCCACCCGGGGGTATGCGCCGAGGACCATTGCGCGTAAGGTCTCGTCTGTCCGGGCCTTCCTGGCTGACGAGGCCAAGAGAGGGTACATAGAGGCCAACCCGGCAGAAGGTGTGAAACAGCCGAAGATCCCAGGGTCACTTCCCAGGGCGATACCCCAGCGCGCTCTATCGGACGTACTCGACCGGATCGACGGCGAAGAACCGGTCGACCTGCGCGACCGTGCTCTCCTTGAGATGCTCTACGGCACGGGGTTGCGTGTATCGGAACTTGCATCGCTCACCGTGGTCGACGTCACATCAGGGCCATTCGTCCGTGTGAGGGGGAAAGGGTCAAAGGACCGCTCCATCCCGATACCAGGTGAGGCGATGCGTGCGACCACCCGGTACCTGGAGTCTGGCAGGCCCTCTCTGATCCAGGGGGCAACGGACGCTCTCTGGATCGGTGTGCGTGGAGGAGGTCTTGGCCCGCGTGGTGTTCGCAGGGTCGTGCGGGCCAGGGTGGGGTCATTCCCTCATGCGCTCCGTCATTCGTTCGCAACACATCTGCTCGAAAACGGGGCCGACCTGCGCTCTGTACAGGACCTCCTCGGCCACTCGGAGCTCGCAACGACCCAGATCTACACACAGGTGACACGCAGGCACCTTGCAGAAACCTACGAGCGGAGTCACCCACGGGCGTAGTGGTGCCTGTCGGACGAATATACGCAGATCGACAAGGTACACTTGTCGCATCAGACACGTTCACCGCAATCCCGTGTGGTGCATCTGCGCGCGCAGGTGTTCGGGGCTCAAAGGGTGTGCGGAAGAATCAACCCGAATCAAGGAGAAATATCATGGCAGTAGTCGCCATGCGTCAGCTTCTCGAAGCTGGCGTCCACTTTGGTCATCAGACCTCAAGGTGGAACCCGAAGATGCGTCCGTTCATTTTCTCGGAGCGCAATGGGATCCACATCCTCGACCTTCGCCAGACTTTGGAGGCCACAAACGAGGCCTACAAACTGGTTAGCGACACCGTTGCAGCTGGTGGTGTTGTGCTGTTCGTCGGTACCAAGAAGCAGGCACAGGCTGCTATTCAGGAAGCCGCAACGAAAGCGGACATGCCATACGTCAACCATCGTTGGCTTGGAGGCATGCTCACCAACTTCCAGACGATCCATAAGCGGATCCTCTACATGCTCGAACTCGAGCAGATGGAATCCAGTGGTGAGATGGAGTCGCTCCCGAAGAAGGAGAGGATCCGTCTTCGCCGTGAACTCGTGAAACTCCAGGCTGTGCTTGGTGGTGTGCGCGATCTTCGTAAGCAACCAGACATCGTGCTCATTCTTGATGTCAACGCCGAGCACATTGCTGTGGCGGAAGCCAATAGGCTCAACATACCTGTCATCGCTCTGGTCGACACCAACTGCGATCCGGACCTCGTTGACTATGTGATCCCAGGAAACGACGACGCGATCCGTGCAGCGCAACTCATCGCAGACGCCATCGCGCAGGCCTGTATCGAAGGCAACGAGATCGCACAGGCGAAGCGCAAAGATGCCAAGGAACCCAAGCAAGACGGCAAGAGCAAGAAGGGGTCCTGACGATGGCACAGTTCAGCGCACAAGACGTTCAAGCCCTTCGCAAGTCAACCGGTGCGGGGATGATGGACGCCAAGAAGGCTCTTGAAGCCACAGATGGCGACCAGGACAAGGCCGCTGACTATCTGCGCGAGAAAGGCATCGCGAAAGCGGCCAAGCGTGCAGACCGTGAGCAGGGCCAAGGTGTTGTCGGTGTCTACATGCACACACAGGCAGGCAGACCAGTCATTGGAGTACTGATCGGACTTGCGTCCGAGACAGACTTCGTGGCCAAGAGCCCGGATTTCATCGCCGCAGCCAACGATATCGCCATGCACGCCGCGGCAGCCAAGCCATTGTGGCTGCGCCGGGAGGATGTTCCTGAGGTTGACGTCGCCAAGGAGATGGAACTGATAGCGGCCGAGGCCCGTAACGAGGGCAAGCCCGACAACATCATCGAGAAGATCGTTGATGGCCGCATCAACTCGTTCTACAAGGACAACGTCCTGCTGGACCAGGTGTTCGTGCGTTCGGATCGGTTCGAAGGCACGGTCGGCGAAATGGTTCAAGAGCTCGCTGTCCGGATGGGGGAGAACATATCTCTCTCGAAGATGGCGATCGTAGAGATCGGCGCTGGTTGATCTGATGTCGCAGCGGCGGGTCGTTCTCAAACTGTCAGGCGAAGCGTTCGCCGATGCCGGATTGGGATACGGGATCGATCCGTCGACCGTCGACACCGTGGCGAGGGAGATCTCGTTGGTGGCAAAGCAAGGTTTCGAGGTAGCGATCGTTGTTGGTGGAGGGAACATCTTTCGGGGCATCTCCGAGGCCGCGAGCGAGATGGACCGCGCCAGCGCCGACTACATGGGAATGCTTGCCACAGTGATCAATGCTGTGGCGTTGAGGGATGCCCTTGAGCGTGCGGGAAGCGAGTGCAGGGTCCAGAGCGCGATCACCATCCAGGAGGTCGCGGAACCCTACATACGACTCAGGGCGATCAGGCACCTCGAAAAGGGCAGGATCGTCATCTTCGCCGGCGGAACAGGCAACCCCTTCTTCACGACAGATAGTGCTGCTGCACTTCGGGCTGCCGAGATCGGTGCGGACGCTGTCCTGATGGCCAAGAGGAACGTGGATGGTGTGTACTCGGCTGACCCTGCGGTGGATCCCGATGCCACGCTGTACAGCGAACTGACCTACATGCACGCGATATCTGAGCAACTCCGTGTCATGGACACCACCGCGATTACGATGTGTATGGAGAACGACCTACCGATCAGGGTCTTCAACATGGCCGTGGAGGGCAATATCTCCCGGGCCGTTCGGGGAGAACCTGTCGGAACGCTGGTGGATGCCGGGAGGCAATTGTGATCAACGAACTGCTCAAGGATGCTCAGGACAAGATGGACCAGGCCGTCGAACACACGATCGGTGAGTTCGGTGGTATCAGGACGGGTCGGGCCAACGCTGGCATCTTGAGCCGCGTCACCGTTGAGTACTACGGAACCCAGACACCACTACAGCAACTAGCGTCTTTCACCGTTCCTGAAGCACGGATGTTGATCGTGCAGCCATTCGACAAGACGTCGATTCCTGCGATTGAGCGGGGAATCCAGCAGGCAGATCTCGGCCTCAACCCGTCAAACGATGGGAACATCATCCGTCTCGCGTTTCCAACGCTCACGGAAGAGCGCAGGCACGAACTGATCAAGGTTGTGCGCTCGCTCGCCGAAGAAGGCCGGATCGCTATTCGAAATGTTCGCAGACACGTCAAGGACGCCATTGAGGCCGAGGACATCTCTGAGGACGACATTCACCGGGCTGAGAAGGAACTTCAGGTGCTCACGGACAAGCACACTGAGGCGATCGATGCCGCTCTTGCACGCAAGGAAGAGGAACTCCTTGAGGTCTGAACGCCGAATGGCAGAACCTGCTGATAGCGCGGACAACGCCAAGTTTCGGGTACCGTACGCACATCATGGCTGACGACACCACCAAGGGTGGATCCGGAGACTTTGACGACTGGCTTGACGAAGAGCCAGGGCCTCCTACGGATCCAAAGAACCCGTATGCCGACCTCGCATCCGATGATGCCGACGAGATCAAAGATTGGATGGCGTTCACGGAACGCTCTTCGGCGGAGTCTCCGCCGCCAGACCCCAATCCCCCAGCAGATGAGCCAGCGCCTCCTGCCCGGGTGGACGACTCATCGTCTGAAGACATAACGCCTGAAGACACGGGGGAGATAGAGGTGCTCGAACTGTCCCCAAAAGAGTCGAGTCCCCGATCCCACACAGACGCATCGAGTGTCCCAAACGATCACGACCTTCAGAACGCTGAGACGGTGGAGATCGACGCCGTCGAGATGGATGATCTCCCCAGTGACGTGGGTGACGCTCCTGTCGCTCCGGTGCCGCCCTCTCCCGCCGCTGCGGCAGATACTCCCGATGACACCGGTGAGATCGAGGTCGTCCCGAGCCAGACACAGACCCCAGAAACACAGAAGACATCAACTGATGCGCCAAACCCTCCGCCGATCCCACCGGAGTCTCGCGAGTTGTTCGACCTCTCACAGAGCGACTATGTCTCCACATCGACCACGGAGCACAGTGATCTTGCAGAGGCGATCGCCGCGGCGTCCACTCAGGAGACGGCGCAGGTACCGATCGCGGCACCGATTCCGGGTATGACCGATACGGTTGTCGGCTTCGAGGATGTTGTCGAAGCTGAAGGTATCGGCAGGGTTCGTGCAAGGGCATCTGGGGATCTGATCGCACGTGTCGTCACTGCGGTCATACTGATCGCTGCACTCGGAGCGTCGTTGATCTGGCAACCCGTGCTCGCCATCTTCGCCCTGGTTGTGTTCGTGTTGGGTGCGAGCGAGTTCTACACATCGCTTGTTCGCGCCGGTTACAAACCCATCGGTATCTTCGGATTCATCGGCATCGTCGGCGCAGCCGGCGGCGCCTATTTCACGGGAGCTGAGGCGATCCCATTGGCGTTCATCGTGGCGGTTGCCCTACTGCTTCTGTACTACGCCGTCGTACCTGGAAAGGTCGATCCACTCGTGAATCTGGCGTTGACGATCACGGTCATGGTGTGGGTAGGGCTTGGTGCCTACACGATGCTCATTGTCGTATCAGACGACTATCGACCCCTCGTAATCGGTGTGGTCGTGACGGTGGCAGCGATGGATATCGGACAGTATTTCATCGGGAGGGCGATCGGGCGAACACCACTCGCACCCTGGGTCTCCCCGAAGAAGACCGTGGAAGGCCTCGTCGCAGGCATATTCATTGCGATGCTCGTCGGTGCCTTGCTGCACTTCCTCCCGCCCTTTGAGCTGACATCCGGCCTTGCCCTGGGCCTCGCGGTGGCGATACTTGCTCCGCTCGGTGACCTCGCGATGTCGGCTGCAAAGCGGAGCCTCGGACTCAAGGACATGGGTTCCGTGCTTCCAGGACACGGAGGGTTCCTCGATCGAATCGATGGCCTCTTGTTCGTGATCCCGGCTGCTTGGGTGGTCTTCCTGTGGGCAGGCATTCTCTGAGACCGCTCGTTGTCCTCGGTGCTACTGGTTCGATAGGTGGCCAGACGCTCGAGGTCGCTGATCGGCTGGATTTTCCTGTGGTAGCGGTGGCTGGCAGGCGTGCATCTGATGAACTGCTTGCTATCGCTTCACGCTACGCGGACGCTGTTGTCTGTGTGGCAGACCCTGGTGACCGAAGAGAGGAATTCACGTCCGCGTTGGGTGGTCGCGTTCGCTTTGGCCCGGCATCCCTCATAGAAGCCGCCGCAACACCAGATACAACGGTCGTCAACGGGGTGGTTGGAGCTGCTGGCCTCAGAAGTTCGCTAGCCGCCCTGGGTGCAGGTAACCGGCTTGCGCTTGCGAACAAGGAGAGCCTGGTCGCAGGAGGGCCGCTCATCGAGGCGGCGCTCAGGAATGGCGGCGGCGAACTGTTGCCAGTTGACTCTGAGCACTCAGCCATCTTCCAGTGTCTCGTAGGCGAACCTGATGCTTCACTTGCAAGAGTTATCCTCACAGCGTCCGGCGGCCCTTTCAGAGGTTGGAATGCAGATGATCTGGCCGACGTCACCGTCGAGCAGGCGCTCAAGCACCCCACGTGGGCGATGGGACCCAGGATCACCATCGATTCCGCGACGTTGATGAACAAGGCGTTTGAGGTGATCGAGGCGCATTATCTGTTCGGAATCTCCTACGACCAGATCGACGTTGTCGTTCACCCTCAGTCCGTTGTGCACTCGTTCGTAGAGTTCACCGACGGCGTCGTGACGGCGGAGGTTGGGTTCCCTGACATGAAGAAGCCGATCCAGTATGCGATCACGTACCCCGAGCGTTTCGAAGCACCGCATGCCCCGTTCTCTCTCGCCGGCCACGATCTGACGTTCTTCGAACCTGACCCCGATGTTTTCCCGTGTCTCAGACTCGGATACGAGGCGGGGCGCATCGGGGGGACAGCGACAGCAGTCCTCAACGCGGCTGATGAGATCGCAGTGAAAGCCTTCCTGGACGGTCGTATCGGATTCAGAGATATCGCGGAGGTCGTGGAGATCGCGCTGAACCGGCACAACGCGATCACGCCCCGAGATATCGGCGATGTGGAGGCCGCTGACACAGACGGGCGAGTCCACGCTCAAGAGGCCGTCAATGCCAGACGTTAGGCAGGGAGAGAGACGTCGCGTCATCCAGATGGATGAGGGCCGTATCCCTCGCGGGGCCGATGCGACCTCGATGGTCGGTTAGATACGATGACGATATGTTTTCGATAGGCCAACGACGTAGCTTCATCACCGATTCGGCGATGGCCGTTGCTGTCTTCCTTGTTGTTCTGGTGACGCTGGCCGCACCAACCGGTGCGGATTCGTATCACGAGATCGACCCCTTGTTGTACCTGCTCATTGCAGCCCAGACCCTGACCCTGGCGTGGCGGCGGCGGTACCCTGTGGGTGTTCTGATTGTTGTGATTGTGGCGTTCATGATCGAACGAGCGCTCAATTATCCGCCGAACCTGGCGATGATCGGGATCATCTTCGCTCTGTATTCTGTCGGCACCCAGTTGCCAAAGCGGCGATCTGCGATAGTCGGTGCGATAGCCATCATCGTTGTTGTGGCGTGGACCGGAGTCGGAGTGGTCTCGTACGGTGTTCCTGCCGCGGCAATGGTCTCGACGTTCGGCTTCATGATTCTCCCGCTGATTCTCGGTCGTGAGGCGCACAGGCGTGAGCAGAGATCACTCGAGCTCGAGGCGCGAGCGATCAGGGCGGAATTCGAAAGGGAACGACGCGCGAGCGATGCCGTGAGTGAGGAACGTGGGCGCATCGCCCGCGAGCTCCACGACGTCGTCGCCCACGAGGTCACGATCATGACAATCCAAGCTGCGGCTGCTGGCAAGGTCCTGGCATCCGACCCGGATCAAGCCCGGGTTGCTCTGGGCGCGATCGAGCAGTCCGGTCACCGTGCGCTAACGGAGATGCGTCGTTTGCTTGGACTGATCAGAACTGATTCAGGCGCGAACCTGGCTCCGCAACCAGGGTTGGACTCGCTCGAGACACTCATCGACGTGATGAACGACTCGGGAATCTCGGTTGAGCTCCGCATCGAGGGCACGCCGAGGTCGGTTCCCTCTGGAATAGACCTGAACGCGTATCGCATCATTCAGGAATGCCTCACCAACGTCGTCAAACATGGCGGGCCGGGAGTCTCTGCAATTGTGGTCGTCCGCTACACCGACGCTGAACTCCAGGTCGCTGTCACCGATGATGGGAGAGGGGCTGCCCAGGCATTGACCAGCAATGGCTCCGGTCAGGGTCACGTGGGCATGCGTGAGCGGGTTGCGCTTATCAATGGAACACTCCTGACAGGGCCGAGACCGGGAGGTGGCTACGGCATGCGGGCAACCATCCCCCTTCCCTCGCCATGAGAGTGCCACTACGTGTGCTGGTCGTGGACGATCAAGCCCTCGTGAGGGCGGGCTTCACGATGATCCTCAACAGTGAGGCCGATATCGAGGTTGTTGGCGAGGCTGAGAATGGAAGAGACGCAATCGATCAGGTTGACGCCCTTGAGCCAGATGTTGTCCTCATGGACATTCGCATGCCCGTGATGGACGGCATCGCGGCGACAGCGATCATATGTGACAGTGAAGGGCCAGACGTGCCGCGCATCTTGATGCTCACGACGTTCGACCTCGACGACCATATCCATGCAGCGTTGCGCGCTGGGGCGAGCGGGTTCCTCCTGAAGGACACACCTCCCGATGATCTCATCAATGCTGTGCGTGTTGTGGCGGCCGGTGACGCGCTCCTCGCTCCTTCCGTCACGAGGAGACTCCTCGAGGAGTTCAGCAAGTCCCACGCCCCGGGCGCGCCGCATCCCGGTGTCGAGAACCTCACGGGGCGCGAGATGGAGGTCCTCGAGTACCTCGCAAGTGGATTGTCGAACGCGGAAATAGCTGATGCTCTTTTCGTGTCTGAAGCGACCATCAAGACGCACGTGTCGCACATCCTGACGAAACTCGATGTGCGGGACCGCGTTCAGGCGGTCGTCGTTGCCTACGAATCAGGTCTTGTCATCCCAGGGAGTTGATTCGATGGAGCGACCTGTCGGATACACATCCCCCGCACGACGGATGGATGAATCCCCCTCGCGGCCGATGTGGGATCCACCGATGTTCGATACCGTTGCAGAGACCAAAACGGGAGAAGACGCGTGACTACACAAACGATCACAGATATTGCTGCCCGCATGGACAACGGTGTCAAGACCTATGGGGAGGGCGATGCAGCCGTACACGCCCTCAATGGGGCGACCGCAGAATTCGGGCGGGGGAGATTCACAGCCATCATGGGGCCTTCGGGTTCGGGGAAGTCGACGATGTTGCACTGCCTTGCAGGCCTCGACACGCTCACGTCAGGTGCCGCCTACATCGGTGATGTCGACCTGGCAACCCTCAAGGACAAGGACCTGACGCTGCTGCGCCGTGAACGTGTTGGCTTCATCTTCCAATCGTTCAACCTCATCCCAACCCTCGACGCCCAGGAGAACATCGTTCTCCCGTTGACGATCGCTGGCGAGAAGCCAGACACAGACTGGTACAGCCAGATCATCGAGATCCTTGGCCTCTCAGATCGTCTCGATCACCTTCCAGCGGAACTCTCGGGTGGACAGCAACAGCGCGTTGCAGCAGCGCGGGCGCTCGTTTCGAGACCGGCGATCATATTCGCAGATGAACCGAGTGGCAACCTTGATTCGAAGTCAGGGGCCGAACTGTTGGCGTTCATGCGCAGAGCGGTCAAGGAGTTCGAGCAAACGATCGTGATGGTCACCCATGATCCCAACACCGCGGCGTACGCCGACCGCGTCATCTTCCTCGAAGATGGTGTATTCGTCGACGAGATGCACGATCCGACTCCCGATGCGATCCTTGACCGCCTCAAGCGGCTTGGGGCCTAGGACGTGATACGCACAGCGTTCAAGTCAGTCTTTGCCCACAAGGTTCGACTGCTACTCACAGGTGTCGCGATCGTGCTTGGTGTCAGCCTTGTCGCTGGTACGTTCATCTTCACCGACACGATCAACGCCCAGTTCGATTCCCTCCTCGGCGATATCTACGAGGGCACCGATGTCAGCGTGCGATCGGCTGGGGGCGATTTCTCGGCTGCGACGGAACCATTCCCTGCATCCGTCTACGACGACGTCGTTGCTGTGGACGGCGTCATGGCTGCCGATGGTGGCGTGAGTTCGATATCAGCACAGGTTCTCGACAGCGACGGAAACCCTATCGGTGGGCAGGGTCCGCCGACCCTCGGGTTCTCATGGGGTGACACACCGACCTTGAATCCGATGCAGATCAAAGATGGCAACGGACGGCCGCCAGCGGGGCCTGGGGAAGTTACCATCGATATCAACAGTGCTCGCAACGCCGACCTCGAACTCGGGGACATGGTGACGGTTGTTGCTTTCAATGGTCCAGAGGACTTCCTCCTTGTCGGTCTGACATCCTTCGGCGACGCTGACAGCCTGCTCGGTGCAACACTCATCTCGTTCGAGTTGGAAGAGGCTCGCAACGTATTCGGATACGGAGACGAACTGACGGGTATCGTCGTTCAGGCCGAAGCGGGAGTCGATGCAGCAGACCTCACCGCAGCGATCTCGCAAGTGCTTCCTGAAGGCGTTGAAGCCGTTACCGGGGAGACAGAGCAGAATGAACAGGCTGCCGAGATCAGTGAAGGTCTCAGCTTTTTGAGTATCGGCTTACTCGCATTTGCGGGTGTGTCGATATTCGTTGGTGGGTTCATCATCCAGAACACGTTCCGGATCATCATCGCCCAGCGGACACGCGAGCTCGCGCTGTTGCGTGCACTTGGTGCCACGGGTCGACAGGTCCGTTCCATGGTCATCATCGAGGCGCTGATCGTCGGTGTGGTTGGTTCGGTGGTTGGCATCGCCTTCGGGTTCCTTCTCGCGCTGGGTATCCGAGCACTGATGAACGCGGTCGGACTTGGATTGACTCAGAGCGGCATGGTGCTTCTGCCACGCACCGTTGTCATCGGTATGGCGGTGGGTGTGATCCTCACCGTGGCATCTTCGTTGTTGCCTGCACGCAAGGCGTCTCGAATCCCTCCGATAGCGGCGCTTCGAGAAGATGCGTCCCGCACGCCGCGTCGCAGCCTTCGCACTCGAGCGATCGTTGGGGCCGCCGTGACGGGTACAGGAGTAGCGCTCCTTGTTATCGGGCTGTTCCTGAGTGTCTCGAACCCACTTCTGTACGTGGCGCTGGGTGCCGCTATCGGGTTCATCGGCGTTTCGATCCTTGCTCCTCTCGCTGCACGACCACTTGCCGACATCATCGGCTGGCCGATGCCGAAGCTGTTCGGTGTGTCAGGTCAACTGGCCAAGGAGAACACGAAACGCCAGCCACGACGTACCGCGTCAACGGCATCCGCTCTCATGGTCGGTGTTGCACTTGTGGTGTTCTTCTCGGTGTTCGCGTCGTCGACGAAGGCGTCGGTCTCGGAAACCGTGTTTGAACTGTTTCCCGCGGACATCACGTTCCAGTCGACGAACCAGACAGACCCGGAGGTCCCCGCGGTCATCAGTCCCGGGTTCGCCGAGGATCTAGCGACGCACGAGGAACTTGAGGTTGTGTCCGCCATGCAGTTCGGCAAGGCCCTCGTGGGTGAAGACGAGAAGCTCATCGGTGCGATCGACCCCGCAACGATCGATCAGGTGTTCGCGCTTGGTGCTTCTGATGGTGCGGTGGCCGCACTCATCGAACCCGACACGGTCATCGTCTCCACGTCGTACCTCGACGATAACGGCCATGACGTCGGCGATACGCTGACGATCGAATACCTCACGACCGGTGCGGTAACCACCACGATCGTTGGCGTCTTCGAGGCCAACGACTTCTCGGACTTCTACATCTCCACGAACACCTATGTAGCCAACTTTCGATACGAAGGTGATGCGGTCATTTTCGCCAACGCTGCTGAGGGTGTTTCGGTTGATGAGGCACAGGAAGCGGTAGCTCCAACCGTTGCAAGCTACGGCAATGTCAAGTCGCAATCGAAGTCGGACATCGTTACTGAAGCGGAGACACAGATCGATCAGGCACTGTTGCTGTTCACCGGTTTGTTGCTATTCGCCGTGATCATCGCGATCCTTGGAATCACCAATACGTTGACGCTGTCCGTGTACGAACGAACCCAGGAGATCGGACTGCTACGGGCAGTAGGCATGACGAGGCGCCAGGTGCGCCGCATGGTGCGCTGGGAAGCGGTGATCGTTGCCACGTTCGGTGCCCTACTTGGTGTTGGCATCGGCATCGTTCTCGGATGGGCTGTCGTCAGGGCCCTGTCTGATGAAGGACTGGGTGCGTTCAGTATCCCTGTCAGTCAGGTGATCCTTGCGTTGATACTCGCAGCAGTTGCTGGTGTCTTCGCAGCGATCTGGCCAGCACGCAAGGCGGCGCGGATGAACATCCTGGATGCCATAAGTTTCGAGTAAGAACAGATGCCAGACATCAGATGTCTGGCATCTGCTTTCTGATATCTGTTCTCTGGTATCTGGCCGAGGTCGGTACCGTTCTGGCACTGCAATCGAGTTGAAGGAAACCCATGGGACCAGCGGTCATGATCATTGGCTTCATCCTGATGATCATCATCCATGAGGGAGGGCACTTCGTCGCAGCGAGGGCTTTCGGGATGAAGGTCACGGAGTTCTTCGTTGGCTTTGGTCCGATGCTCTGGTCAATGCAGCGTGGCGAGACCGAGTACGGCCTCAAGCTGATCCCGCTCGGCGGGTATGTGCGCATCATCGGGATGAACCCATTCGAGGATGTTGACCCCGACGAAGAGGGCCGTACCTATCGGCAGGCTCCGTTCTGGCAGAAGTCGATCGTGATCCTTGCTGGCATCGCGAGCCACTTCGTGGTCGCGCTCGTTTTGTTGTGGTTCGTTGTTGTGGCGTGGGGGACCTTCGCAACCGACACCGAAGGCCAGGTCGTAAGAACGACAACGATCTCGGGAGTCAGTGAAGTCCTTCCCGAGTCAGACGAGGCTACGCCTGCAGCTCTCTCTGGAGCCGAGGTGGGAGATACCATCATTGCGGTCGACGGCACACCGATCGCGACGTGGGAGGAGTTCACCGAGTTCGCTCAGGCGAACGGGGGGAACGAGGTGGTCATCACAGTGAACAGGGACGGCGAGGTTCTTGGTCTTGAGACAACACTTGCGACGATCGATCGCCCGATCTTCGAAGACGGAGAGATCGTGGTGGACGCCCAAGGAGATCCGGTGCTCGAGGAATCAGGATTCTACGGAGTGACGCCGGAGGCCCAGAAAGAGTCACACGGGATCTTTTCCGCCGTCCCGATCGCGATCGGCCAATTCTTCGATGCGGCAGTGCAGAGCGTCAAGGGTTTGTGGCAGATGGTCATCGGATTCCCGGCACTTGTCGCATCTCTTTTCGGTGGGAATGATGAGGTCCTCGAGACTGTCCGCCCGATAAGCCCGATCGGGCTTGTCCGGATCGCTGGCCCACTCGAATCGACCCTGCAACTGCTCGCTCTCGTCAACATCTTTGTCGGTGTCCTCAACTTTGTACCGCTGTATCCCCTTGACGGCGGACACTTTGCAGTAGCCGTCTACGAGAAGATCACGGGCAGAGAACCCAATGTACAACGACTTCTTCCCGTTGCGGCGATCGTGTTCATCTTCATCGTGAGCATCGGTCTCATGGGTGTCTATCTGGATATCTTCAAGCCGCTGCAGTAGATAGACAGCCGACAGCCATCAGCCATCAGCTATCAGCCAGCAACAGAACTGTGAACTGTTTACTCTTACCCCATGGGAACCAGTGGCACCTCATTCGAGCGCAGGCAGACGAGGCGCCTTCGGGTTGGCGATGTTGAGGTTGGGGGCGGAGCACCGGTCTCGGTACAGTCGATGACGACGACCAAGACAGCCGATGTCGAAGCCACGCTCACCCAGATCTACTCGCTCGCTGGGGCAGGTGCCGACATCGTCCGGGTCACCTGCAACACCGCTGAAGCCGCTGGGGCGATCGCCGAGATCATGCCCCGGTCACCGGTGCCCATCGTTGCGGACATCCACTTCCAGTACAGCCTTGCGCTGGCAGCCGTTGAAGCTGGTGTCTCTGCGCTGCGGCTCAACCCTGGCAACATCCGTAACGAACAACACATCAAGGAGGTTGCCCGCGCGTGCATGGACGCGAAGATCCCGATCCGGATCGGTGTCAATGCCGGGTCTCTGGACAAGGACCTTCTGGACAAGTACGGCGGGCCCGTGCCTGAGGCGCTTGTGGCATCAGCGATGCAAGAGGTCAAGTACTTCGACGATGTTGGTTTTCACGATGTCAAGATCTCCGTGAAACACTCGTCCGTACCTTTGATGGTCGATTCCTACCGGTTGCTTGCCGACACCACGGACTACCCGCTTCACCTCGGTGTTACCGAGGCTGGCCCTTTGCCAGGAGGTCTCATCAAGTCTGTGGCCGGTATCGCCACGCTCCTCAACGAGGGGATAGGAGACACGATCCGGTTCTCTCTCACTACCGATCCTGTCGAGGAAGCCAAAGCAGGCAGGGCGCTCCTCGAGTACCTCGGCCTGAGGGAGCGCACCACGCTTGATTTCATCGCATGCCCCTCCTGTGGACGGGCGGAGGTTGACGTGATCAAGGTCGCCAACGAAGCCAACGAACGACTCCAGGAACTCGGATTCGCGATCCAGGTCGCCGTGATGGGCTGTGTTGTCAACGGTCCTGGTGAGGCCCGCGAGGCTGACCTTGGACTTGCGGCTGGCAGGGGCAGGGGACACCTCTTCATCAAGGGTGAAGTTGTCCGGGTTGTTCCAGAGGCAGACATGGTGGATGCGCTGATCGAAGAGGCGAAGCTTTTGGTCGAGCAGGGCACCGAGGCGAGACTCGCTGCAGGAGATGTGAACGCAGCAGACATCGCCGAAGAGACAAGACTCGAGCTGATGTCAATCCAGGGTGACGTCAACGCAACCGCAGCCAGGAGGCAGGCTGTCCAGGACGTGATCGACGCTGAAGGCTCGAACTGACACTGCGCTAACCTCGATCTGAACTACCCCCCCCAGGAGCACCGTGCGCTGGTCACACGCCTTTATACCAACCCTTCGGGATGATCCCGCCGATTCCGAGGCTGTGAGCCACAAGCTGCTCGTGCGTGCCGGATACGTTCGCCAATTGATGTCAGGCGTGTACTCGATACTCCCTCTCGGGCAGCGTGTCAGGACCAAGGTCATCCAGATCATCCGCGATGAGATCGACGCGATCGGAGGCCAGGAGTTCCTGCTTCCACAACTCCACCCGATCGACATCTGGGAACGCACAGGCCGTATCAACACGATGAGCGACATCATGATGTCGTTTGAGGACAACAAGGGCGCCATGGTCGTCCTGGGACCGACGCACGAGGAGATCTTTGCGACCGTTGCGTCGGAGCTCACCTCATACAAGCAACTCCCTCAACTCTGGTACCACGTCCAGACGAAGTTCCGCGACGAGGCACGACCAAAATCGGGGTTGCTGCGCGTTCGTGAGTTCACGATGAAGGATTCGTATTCGTTCGACATCGACCGTGAAGGCCTTGACCTGCAGTTCGACCGTCACCGTCAGGCGTACATGAACATCTTTAGCAAGCTCGGTATCGAGGCATTCACGGTTGAAGCCTCATCGGGATCCATGGGTGGCAAGGAGTCCGTCGAGTTCATGGTGAAGGGCGATGTCGGTGAGGATGAGGTTGCTCACTGTACGAACTGTGGCTACGCAGCGAACCTCGAGAAGGCCACTTCGGTTCTCGAGCCCGTCGAAGACCCCGATGAGGTCCTCCAGACAGAGATCTTCGATACACCGGGTGTGCGGACGATCGCCGACCTCGAAGCGTTCGAGGGTGGGGCGCCTGCTGAGTTCCAGATCAAGACTCTTGTGTACATCGTCGACGATGAGCCGATGCTCGTGCTGATGCGTGGCGATCACGGCCTCCAGGAACAGAAGCTGATGGACATGCTCGGCACGATCGATGCGCGCCCCGCAGTAGGCGACGAGATCGTGTCGCTCCTCGGTGCTGAGGCAGGGAGCCTCGGGGCTGTTGGAGTGCAAGACGTGCGGATCATCGCTGATGACGCGCTCAGGGGCCGCGCTGGTATGACGACAGGGGCGAATGTCAACGACAAGCACCTGCACAATGTCAGCGTTGACAGGGATATCGCTGTATCGGCGTGGGCGGACATTCGCGAGGTAGCTGAAGGAGATACCTGTCCGACGTGTGGGGAGCCGCTCTCGATCTCCAGGACAATCGAGGTCGGCCACATCTTCAAACTCGGAACGTTCTATGCAGAGCCGCTCGGCCTGTCGGTGCTCGACGAGAACGGGAAGTCTGCCCCGATCGTGATGGGGTCCTACGGGATCGGCGTTGAACGCAACATGGCAGCGTCCGTCGAGGCGAATCACGACGAAAAGGGCATCATCTGGCCGATGGCCATCGCTCCGTATCACGTCATTATCACGGTTATCCGTCCCGATGACGACAACACCATGGCCACGGCCGATTCGCTCTACGAACATCTCGAGGATCGTGGTGTCGAGGTTCTTCTCGACGACCGGGCTGAACGACCCGGTGTCAAGTTCACTGATGCTGAACTCATTGGGGTGCCGTTGCGATTGACCGTGGGTCCGCGGGGCGTGACGAACGGCATCGTGGAGTTGTCGGACCGTCGCACCGGAGAGTCGAGTGAAATCGCCATCGACGAAGCGGTTTCGGCTGTCGCGGACCTTGTGAAAGCCGCCTTGTAGAGAGCGTTCCTATTCCTCCCTCGGCTCTTTGGACGGGGGAGGTGGCCGAGCTTGCGAGGTCGGAGGGGGAATCCATGAGGTTCGACTTGGCTTGTTCGTTTGAAGGCACAGGTTCGAG
>JAMBLL010000140.1 GCA_023336765.1 Actinomycetes bacterium
GACTACGGCGCAGCTTGGTCAGCGGTTCAGAGTATGACCACAGGGGAACTCGGGCTTATCGTGATCGCGACGATTGCGCTGATCATCATCTACGTCACTCCCTATACCGCCGCCCTTCCAGGACTCAGGTTCAAGCCAGCGTTCTACACCCGCCAGACGTCGTTCATGATCTCCAATGTCATACCTGGTGGCGGGGCATGGGGCCTTGCCGTCCAGTATGGGATGCTCTCGAGCTACGGATATGGCCCAGCGCCTGCCAGTGCGACGATAGGAATCACGAGCGTGTGGAACACTCTTGTGACCCTGTCCCTCCCTGTGGTAGCTCTCCTCGGTCTGGCCATCACAGGGCAGAGCGATAGCCAAGCCGTCACGGTGACGGTGATTGCCCTGGCGGCAGTGTTGGTCATGATCGGAGTGTTCGCACTGATCTTGAGAAGTGAGAGTTTCGCCCGAAAGCTTGGTACGTGGGCGGACAATCTCATTGACTGGGCTGCAGGGTTGTTCCACAAAGAGGTCGATATCGATGCGGAGCAAGGCATCGTCGATTTCCGCAACTCGATTGTCGGTGTTGTCCATGATCGTTGGTTGTTGATCACGCTTGCGAACGTTGGCCAGCAACTTGCCCAATTCTCCATCCTGTATCTCGCAGTTGTGGCGCTCCAGGGAAGCTTCAGCGAGCCTGTGTCGCTTATCCAGGTGTTCGCTGCCTTCTCGTTCGGTCGGCTTGCCACGTTCATTCCGGTACCTCCGGGAGGCCTCGGAACGACAGACGCCATCATCACGGGGATGCTCACCACCTTCGGTCTCGACAAGAACTCGGCGCTCGCCGCAACGATGGTCTGGAGGGCGGCGACCTACTTCCCCCAGGTGATCATCGGAGTCATCACGATGCTCCTGTGGCGGAGGCAGAAGGACAAGAAGGCGAGCAACGCAGTAGGTACGACGTAGTACGTACACCGTCAGAGTCAGAGACGGCCGGCGGATTGCTAGCTTGCGAGTCTTCGAGCGGGTCCGATTCTTGGCTGATGGCTGATGGCTGATGGCTGACCGCTGTCTTACTCCTTCTGGTCGATCGTTCGCGGGTCGCTCGGCGGTAGCGTTTCGCGTCCCTGCTTGACACCCACGACCGTGAGACCCGATGCGCTGATCCCGATACCTGACGCGATCGCAAGTCCGGCGAGCAGGTTCGCGTCGACGAAGTAGCCACCCATTGCGGGTCCGAATGCCCTCCCGAGCGCCATAAGTCCCTGACCGTCTCCCGCACGTTCGCTTGGTTCGAGGGAACGGTCCACGAGCATCTGAAGGACGCCAGGCACCGCCATCCAGAACGCGAATCCCCACCAGAACATCCCGAGGAAGAAGAACGGTGTTGGGCCGAGGACCGTGAGCAGCGCCGCGGGCCCGATGCTGACCATGAACCATCCCGGAACCTTGTGTTTCACAGACAGTCGTGCACCGAGCAGTCCCCCGGCAGCGTTCAGGGAGAATGCGATGGAGGCGGCAAGGGGCGCGAGTCCGTGAATCTCTCGAGCGACAACTGCCTGGTTGATGAACAGCGCCGATCCGAAGAAGGTCAGGGCGCCGAGAGCGCCGAGAAGTAGCCGGTTGGAACGTGACCCACTGATGACGCCACGGGCGCGGCGCTTCCCGTGGACAGGTGCGAAAAGGAAAGCTGCAGGCACCGTTACTGCCGCGAGTAGTGCATAGATGTACTGATCGCCCTGGGCCGCCAGGACAGCCATGATCGGTGCTGCGACCAGTGCCACGACAGGCCCGGTGGAAGCAACAGCCGCCATCGACTGTTTTCGGCTCATAGCGTTCGTCCACGTCAACCATGTCATTGCCCCCGCAGCGAAACCGGCGACGAGTCTGATGCCGACGAGTGCCGGATACCAACTCGGGAAGATGCTTGCCACGTTGAGCACGACAAGGACCATTGCGGAGTAGCGCAATACCTTCCCTGACGGACGGAACAGTCGCGGCAATATGAAGTTCGCCGCGGCGAACGCACCAACCTGGGCGATGGATATCGCTCCAACGGCACCCTCAGAGACTCCGTATCGATCAGCAATGGCGGGTATCAGGAAAGGTGTCGCTGCGAACATCGCGGTTACTGCCGCTGTCGCTGCGATCAGTGCAATCGGTGCGCCCGATCGCCCGCCATAGGCTATTCGTGTTGGTGTTTGCATGTACGAGTGAACAGTAGACAGGAAGCGATTCGTCCCCCTGCCGTGGGGGACGGCAGAGGTGCCCTGCGACGATGCAGGGGGTTCCGCGGAGCCAACGGAAGTCTAGCGGCCGGGACTCCAGGTGACCCAGTTCCCCGCAGCGATGTCGAGCGGATCCGTCTCGTCGAGATGCTGAACCAGGATCCGAGTTTCGCCGTCAACGAGCGCGGGGTACGCGAAGGCTGAGCCGTCCGGGGACCACAGCGAGACCGATTGGGCGTACTGGTCGAAGAACGGTGCGACAGTTGCGAACCATGAGGGATCGGGTACAAAGGGTTCGAAGTCCGTGACCTCGCCGTTCTCCCATACGTGCCACTTAAGCGCTGGGGTCGGGTCGTTGACGAACGTGACATAGAGCAACCGCTCTCCTGCTCGATCCCACTGGAACATCGGGGTCGGGTCGGATGTCACAGAGGTGAACGACATCTCCTCGAGGTCGATCGCAGTGAGAACGCCCGAACTGATCGTTGGCAGAGCCTGGGCGAGAGCCTGGATACCGCCTGTTTCGATGTCACCACCGGTGACGACCGCAAGGCTGTCGCCAGCACCAACGAATCGTGCCGCTCCCCGCACCCTCGCGATGTCGCTGAACGAGGAATCGTCCCACCGTGTGAGGTAGGTGTCATCTCCACGATCACGCAGAGAGACAAGACCGGCGGTGAGCCAGACCGGTGCCTGGAATCCGCTCGCGTTGGCGTCGATCGTCTCGGTTGTGGCGTCGGTTACGTCGAGTCTCGTGTCTCCGACGTGCGACGCAAGCCTGCCATCACTCGGGTGCCATGAAGCGTAGAAGGGAGCCTCCTTGGCGACCGTCTGCAGGGTGTCGTTGCCGGAGATCCGCTCGATGATCAGGCCCGGACCGTCAGCGTTGTTCCTCAGTGATACGACGGTCGTATTGTCGGATTCGGGAGCAGCGAGGTAGTAGAACGGGGGAGTGGCGAGTTCGACGGTCCAGACGCTGTCGCCCCCGAGGCGGAACGCTTCTAGCCGGTTGTCATCGGGTGCAATTTGTGCGTACACGATCGTGTTGGGGGAGGCCCAGATCGGCTGGCTGTAGCGAGTGCCGGCCAGCAGTCCGATCGTCTCGATCACCGTACCGTCGTCCTGGATGACGACGACAGCGCCGGCCACGTCGGTAATGAGGAGCAACGGGGACTCTGATTGTGTCGGAATGGTCGTCGAGTTGTCCGGCACCGGAGGGGACGCGTCCTGATCCTGAGATGTCGTGCATGCCGCGGTGACCAGAGCCAATCCGAGGAGCAGAGCTACGATTCGAGTGTTCATCACATGAGTGCATACGCACACATCCCCGATTCTGTTCCCGAAATCAAGATGTGCGGGTCAGTCGTCCTCCGCCTTCTTGGCGTTCTGTTCCTCGATGGACTCATGGAGTGCAGTCTCATGAGCATCGTAGGAGAATGTGTAGACGACCTTGTGGTGGGGAGCAAAATTTGATACGAGCGAGGTGATCAGAGCTGCGACCGGGAGCGATATGAACGCACCCATGGGGCCTGCAATGGCGCCACCAAAGAGCGCCCCACCGAACGCAACCGCACCGTTGAGGGTCATGGTCTTCGACGAGATCTTCGGGCTTAGCCAGTAGTTCTCGATCTGCTGGTAGATCAGGACGTACGCAAGGACGATGAGACCTGCCACCAAACCCTGAATGGCGAGCGTCAACAGGATGGGTATCGCCCCGCCGATGTAGGTGCCTATGGCCGGGATGAACACGGAGACAAAGCCACCGAACACTGCGAGCGGGATCGCGAGCGCAACAGGCATACCGACAAGAACCATCGTGAAGAAGAACCCTGTGCCGTTGATGACCATCAGCACCATACGCGAGTAGAAGTACCCGCCGGTCTGGACGATCGCCTGATCCCACGCCCATCCGATCTCATCCTGGCGCTTTTCTGGCAGAAGGCCGAGGACGCTCCGCTGGAATCTGGGTGCGTCTGCCGTGAAGTAGAACGTGAACATCGCCATTGTCGCCATGTTGAATATGAAGCTCAAACCCGTTGTCGCTATGCCTCCGATTGAACTCACGGCCCACGCCTTGAGTTCATCCTCGATACTGGTTGCCCAATCACCATCGAACCCTCCGCCACCGCCGATCGTAACGCCGAACGTGTCTTCGATCCAGATGGTCAGGTTGTTGACCGATTCAGCCCCTGTTTCCCCGATCGCTGTCGCAAGTGTTGCAATGGCAGGGATGAGGATGACGACCAGAGCGACAACGCCCAGAGCGCTCACCAGATAGATCACACCTACAGCCGAACCCCGTCGCCAGTCATAACGATTGGTCAACCACATGACCGCTGGCTGGAGGGCAAGACTGAAGAAGAATGACATGCCAACGAGGACCACGAGGGTGCTTGCTTCTCCGATTGCCCAGATAGCGATGAGGACAGCAAGGATCACCCCGGCAACCTTCCACAACGTTCGCGTTTCGAATGTGATACGAACCTGTGGGATGTCTGCGGGCTTCGCTGTCTCAGTGCTGTTGTCAGCCACGGTGTGAACTCCTTGGGATCAGCCAGCATCGTACAATCCGAAACGCCCCGAACGAGGGA
>JAMBLL010000141.1 GCA_023336765.1 Actinomycetes bacterium
AAGGGGGACGCCTATATCGACCACTCCCCGCGCATTTCCGAAGCGCTTGTTATGCGTCCTGTGGTGCGGTTGCATCAGACCATGCGTGGTGTTTGATCATGACGACAGCGAACAGCACGAGGACAACCACGAGGAGGATTTGGGATTCCAGTCCAGAGATGGTTCGTGTGTCGCCGGTGTGGCTAAACACCGAGAAGTCATAGAGACCATGGAGCAGTATCGGCACCAATAAGGTCCCGGTGGTACGACGTGCAATGTAGAACAGCGTACCACCAAAGAAGGCGATCACTACCTGTGCTACAACGCCTGGCCCAGCACCGACGAGCGCGTTGCCTGCGTGGATGAAGGCGAATGCCAGAGAAGACCAGAATCAGACGCCCATCTCAGATTGTCCCAGGCGTCGCACGCCAACCACGAATACGCCACGGAACGTCGTTTCTTCTGAAATGCCGATGAACAGGGTGGTTATCGCCAGGACCAGGATGTAGCTTCCACCCTTATCTGCGAGGTTCGACCAGTCCGTGGTGGCCAATGCCGTGACGGCGACGATGATCGGGACTGCAAGGAGCCATCGTGCAACTGGACGGTCGTCCTTGAGCACGGAGGCCCGCCATCCAAGAATTCCAACGAGCAGCACGACGAGCGATGCGGTTATGCCCTGAGCGATCGTGATATTTTGGAACAGTGCCTCTACGGTGTTTGAAAGATCGGTGTAGGGAACAACGTCCCAGCCTGCAACGGTCGGCACCAGTCGCCACATTCCGATGGAGATGACGGTGTACCCGAGCCAGAACAGGAACAGACCAAGTATGTTCACGTTACGGCCGCTACCTGACTGCATGAAATCCCCTGTGGCAAACCCAAGGCATCCTACCGGTCGAATGAGCAGAAAGAGCACCTGGACGGAACTCGAGGCCTATGACACTGCCCATACCCATAACGGTGGTGTCTGTAATCGGCATCGAGTGCGACTGTTCAGCCAGCGTCTCGCAGCACTTCCGTGAGTACTCGCACAAACACATCCACCTCTTCGTCCGTGTTGTAATAGTGCGGTGATGCTCTCACTATCGCATCCACTCCCATCGACTCGAACATCCACCTGCTGTTGGACGCCCCGGGCGACGACGTGTTTATGTCCCGCTGGCGCAACGCAGCTGAGACCTCCGTAGCGGGTAGGACGTCGGTGGTGAACGTCACGATCCCGCACAGGTCGGGTCCGATGTCGGTAACCGTCACGCCGGGAACGGTCTCGAGTTGGATTCGCATCTGTTGAGCGAGAGAACGCACACGGTGCGCGATCGCGCCAAGGTCGAGCTCAAGGGCGTAATCGATCGCAACCCCGAGTCCGACCTTGCCTGAGTGGTTGGCTTCGTCGAGTTCGAAACGGGCCGACCCTGACACCGGTCGGTAGGTGTCCGTGGAATCCCACAGCGCAGAACGGCCATCGACGAAGACCGGGTCGACGAGGTCCCCGACGATCGAATCCCTCACGTAGAGCATCCCCGTCCCGCGCGGTCCTCGCATCCACTTTCTCCCTGTCGCAGTGAGGAAGTCGCACTTGATGTCCTCAACGTCCACGGGCATCTGCCCAACGGCCTGACACGCGTCGAGGAGGTACAGAGCGTTGGATTGAGCAACCACAGCACCGACCTGTGCGGCCGGGTTGATGAGCCCGTTCGACATCGCTATCTGCGTGAGGCCAACGAGCTTGACGCTGCCGTCGAGCATCGACTCGAGCGCGGAAACGTCGACCTGGCCAGTGGTCGTGTTGGGGATGATGTCGACGATGACACCCCTATTGCGTGCCTGCATGAGTCCGAATGCAGCTGACTGGAACTCGGTTGACCCGACAAGTGCCCGGTCGCCAGGCTTGAGGTCAACAGCAAGGAAGGCCCTCCACCACGCTTCGGATGCACCCGATACGAAGGAGACTTCGTGGGGACTGCAGTTGAGAAGGGCGCCTGAGGCGGTATAGAAGTTGTCGAGGTTGGGGGCAGCCTCGGCCATCGCCTCGTATCCGCCGATGGTTGCCTCGAGCCTCAGATAGTCGATCTGTGCTTCGAGAGTTTGTGACGTCGGAAGCGAACTTCCAGCGTTGGAGAGGTGGATGACGTGTTCACACCCGGGAGTGTCCGCTCGAACGGCGCTGATATCGATGGAGTCCATGCGATGACGCTAGCTTGATCTCCCTCCACACGCAGGCTCGAAGACGCAAGACGGCGAGCGACCCTCTGGCTGTTGGCTGTTAGCTGTCTTCCAGTATGTCGGCGATGAGGTCGTCGACAGCCCTGTTCGCCACGGTTGCGCCGTAGCGGTCGTCGAGGATCGCACGCATCTTGACCATGATGTCTGCGTACTCGTCAGCATCAGTCTTGAGTGATGCAGGAACGATCTCTGTCCCGTCTATCCACGGTTTCCCGTCTGAGGTCCAGGGAATGAGGATGATCCACGCCCAGATGTTGTTGCCCTTGACATCGCCTGTTTTGCGAATGAGGCCCAGACAGGAGAAGGGGAGCGACTCCCACCCCATGGTGCGGATTAGGTCCTTGCCGTCCGGCATGTTCGCTGCGTCTCTGTCCGCCATTGTCCCTCGTTCGTTTCGAGCAGCCACGGTACCGCCATCACAGAGTTACATCGACGAAGAGGTCCGCCGAATCCCAGTCCTCGCTCTTCTCCGGTTCTCTCTTCTCCTTCTGTTCTCTGCGTTCTGTGTTCTGAGCTCTTTCCCGTTCTCTGTGTTCTCCCGATCACCGATATCGTTGGGTGTGCAATAGATCTGGAAGTCAGGACAGGACATGGATGAACGACTGGTGGTCATTGGGGCCGATGCAGCGGGGATGACGGCCGCAAGTCAGGCGAGACGCAGGGACAGGACCCTGGAGGTCGTTGCATTCGAGAAGGGGAAGTACGCCAGCTACGCAGCGTGTGGAGAGCCATACTTCGTATCGGGCGATGTCGAGGAACTCAGCGATCTGATCGCCCGCACTCCGGACCAGTTCGCAAGGGCCGGTATCGATTTGAGGCTCCGAACAGAGGTGACGAGCATCGATCTGGACCGTCGGACAGTGAGCACCTTGTCCCATTCCGATGGGTCAACGTCAGAAACCGGGTTCGACAAGCTCCTCATCGCAACTGGTGCACGAGCATTTATACCGCCCATGCAGGGCGTCGATCTTCCCGGTGTCCACACGTTACGAACACTCACAGATGCGGCAGCATTGAGGTCCATTGCAGCTGCGGGCAAAGGCAGACTCGTCGTCATCGGGGCTGGATACATCGGCATAGAGGTCGCTGAAGCTTTCGATACGAGAGGTTGGGACGTCGTCATGGTCGAAGCGTTGCCTTCGGTAATGGCAAGGACGCTCGATGCTGACCTTGGTTCGAAGGTCTCGGACGCGATGACAGACAGCGGTGTGCGTGTCATCACATCCGTGATGGTCGATCGGATCGAAGGCACCGACAGTGTCACGGGCGTAACTGCTGGTGGGCAATCGATCCCCGCCGACCTCGTCGTGCTCGCTGTTGGCGGTAGGCCAGTTTCGGAACTCGCCTCACAGGCGGGGATACCGGTGGGACCCACCGGCGGGATCATCGTCGACGACCATCAACTGACCGGAGCCGAGGGTGTGTGGGCCGCCGGCGACTGTGCAGAGGTCTATCACCGGATCACGCATCAGATGGTCAACATGCATCTCGGTACCGTGGCGAACAAAACCGGTAGGATCGCCGGAATCAACCTCAGTGGCGGTGATGCGAGATTCCCCGGTGTTCTCGGCACTGCCATCACGCGGTTCCACGACCTTGAAATTGCTGTCACCGGTGCCTCAAAGGTTCAAGCCGAGGCAGCGGGCATCGATGCTGTGGAGGTCACGGTGAGCGGACTCACTGCGGCGCATTACATGCCTGAGGCGCATGACCTCACCATTCGGCTCACCGTGGAGAAGGGAACGAGCGTCGTACTCGGGTCCCAGATTGTCGGTGGTGCTGGGGCAGGGAAGCGCATTGACGTGTTCGCCACGGCGGCTTGGAATGCGATGACGGCGGGCGACCTTGAATGGGTGGACTTTGCCTACGCCCCACCGTTTGCGCCCGTGTGGGACTTGATGGCGATTGCTGCGAGGAAGGCAGCAGCAGTGGCGCGATCCTGACCTCGAGCAGATGACCTTCGTACAGGACTATCACCGAGCACCATCGATGGAGTTATACCTCTGGAACCAGGAGCCACGATCTCGCTATCACCACAACGGCTGAGTTTGATCGCTGTGGCGATCGCTGTCTTTGCTTCTGCATGCCAGGTAGCGAGCCCCACAGTGTCGGAGCCGCCAACAACGACGGAAATCTCGACATCCTCCTCGCTCGCGACCTCCGCGCCCGAGACGTCTGCACCCCCGACCTCCGTGACAACGACCACGGACCCGCCTGGTTCAGACCGCTATGTGCTGCCGGTTGGGTTCGACCTGCAGGGTCACCGAGGCGCCAGGGGACTTAAGCCGGAGAACACGCTCCCTGGTTTTGAGATGGCACTCGACCTCATGGTGACCACCCTTGAGTTCGACCTTCACCTGACTGCCGATGGCGAGATCGTCGTGTGGCATGATCCGGTGGTTGACGCGTCGAAGTGTGGCCTGAGGCCTAGCGCACCCGCTGACGTGCCAGACCCCGACGATGACGGCGTATCCAACGATGCGCTCGCTGTCAGGGCACTCACTGCCGAGCAACTGTCGTGGTACCAGTGCGACCGGAATCCCGATCCAGGTCGATTCCCGATCCAGGACGCCTCACCGACGCCCCTTGCGGGTTCGCTGTACTCGATAGTGACGCTCGATTCGCTCATCGACTTCGTGGAGCTCTACGCATCGGACGGGTCAAAGTCAGACGATCAGCGGTTGGCAGCCAGCGGCGTTCGATTCAACATGGAGACGAAGCGCAAGAGCACGAATCCAGAAGCCATCGGCGATACGTTCGACGGCGAGACCCCCGGACTGTTCGAGAGTCGTGTGCTCGAGATCATCGAAGATCGCGATATCGCCGATCGCACGACGATCCAATCGTTCGACATCGATTCGCTGCGGGCGATCAGATCAGTCGACCCGGCAATCCCCCTGGCGTTCCTCGAGTCGAGGTCGGCAGTCGGCTTCGAGGACCTGGCATCGTGGGGAATCACCGAGTGGTCTCCGAACCTCGACCTCGCAACCGAGCAGCGTGTGTCGGAAGCACACAGCACCGGCCTAGGTGTCAAACCATGGACGATCGTTTCCGCCGATCAGGCGGTTGTTCTCATCGATGCCGGTGTTGACGGACTGATCACAGACAGGCCCGATCTGTTCTCCGTGGGGCCTTGAGGGCTGGCTCAGGGTTGTGACGGACGACCGGTTGGCTCTGTGGCGCAGGGCAATCGTAAGCTATCGACCATGCGATCCCGACTCATACTCATCTTCATCATCGGTGCCCTTGCCATCGTTGCCGCCTCCTGCAGTAGCAGTTCTGATACTCAGACCCTTTCTGATGCGGAACTAGTCTGGTGCGCCCAGGTCGACGACACCGCGGTCTTCACCGCGATCTGGGATGCAGCGGATGAACTCGAGGTCCAGTCCGTTGGCGCGTTTCTCCTCGACAAGGCTGGCATCACGACCGATGTCGACCCCAAGGTTCTGTCCGCTGAAGATCTGTCAGAAGAGGAACTTGAGGCACTCTCGAGCGTTGGCGAGAATTTTGATTCCTCTGATCTCCTCTGGATCGAGTACATCAACACTCCCGACGGATCCAAAGCCTGCTTCGCTGCGTATACGACCGTCAACGGCTGATACTGATAGCTCCGAGGCCATGACGCGGTTCGGAGGGCCTCCCCGGTCGGAGTCAGCCGTATGGTTGTGACCGAGGAAGCTCTCACGTCTAGAAGGTTGCCAATGGTCTTCGATTGTTACGAGAGCGCCTCGCAGATGTCTGCGAAGTCCTCCTCGAGGATTTGGTGGTTGCCGCCGTTCCACGTGAAGATGGGTTCATCGCCACTCGCGTCAACGACGAATCGACCGGCATCCATGAGCGCAACGCCACCGTGAGGCATTTCTACCCGGTAGTACATGCCGGATTGAACCCAGACTTCGAAGTTCTCGTCGGTCAGCGCCGTGTAGTGCGCACTACTCGTCAACGTCTTCGAGGGATCCTCTGAGTTGTAGACGATGCCATCGATCGCGAAGTGGAAGTGCACTCGATCTACGGAGCCATCCTTGTCGTAGAAGAACTTGATCTTCACATCCATGTTGTCCTCGGTGAGCATGCTGAAACCGTCACACTCGCCGATGTACCAGTAGTCGACCCACTCCTCTGTGATTATGTCGGGCGGTACTGCTGATGCGGCCGGTGCCATGATCCCGACCATCAGAAGCGCTGCTGCAAGGAGCGCAATCGTTCTCCGTGTCATCTTCTCATCCCTTCTGTGTAGCTCTCTGTGGAGCGGACAGCGCCGTTTCGCACGAACGTTCCTCGCTGTTCCCGCTTGGTGGCATGGTGACCGTCACAGTGTCTCCTCCTCTTGTCCCTGATGGTCCGGTTCGGGCCTTCACATTCTGCTCCGATCGATGCCTCACATAGATGGTGCAACAGAGAGCGCAAGAGATTGTCAAGGGGGTTCAGAGCCCGCTGATAGGGAAGCTCGTGAGGTGAGCGTCCCTATCAGCGGGCGACCATCTGATCGCCGAGTTCCTAGGTCTAACGGAACTCGGGCAACGCGTTGGACGATCCCTCTTCGGCCGGTTGCGACGGCGCATCGGCGTCCGGAACTCCGGGTGGTGACACGTACTGGGTCTCGAACGGGTCGAGTGCGCTGTGCGTGAGCATTGCTAGTGGTGCTGTCTCTGTGCCGATTGCTGCTCGCACCTGTGGTGACACATGCTGTGCTTCGAACGGGTCGAGTGCGCTGTGAGTAACGATCGTCAGTGTTGCTGGCCTTGCAGTTGCACCAATCGTGGCTTGCACCTGTGGTGACACATTCTGGGTCTCGAACGGGTCGAGTGCACTGTGTGCGACCATTGTCAGTGGTGCTGTCCCTGCGGCTGAACCTGAGCTGGCGATGGGTTCGGTGGTATTGACATAGGCGAAGGCCGCAACGCCCAGGGCGATAACGACCAGGACTCCAACGATTATCTCCAACGTCTGGCGAACCGAGAGCTTCCCAAGGCCCCCGTGCGGAGCTTGGTTGGTATCTATGTAGTGACTCATGTTCTCCCCTCTCCTGTTCCGATGGCCCGTGCCCTGTCGGTGTCTGGGCCATCCTCGGTGTCTTTCAACGTGAACCGCTGTCTCAGGCGATCAGCCATGAGGAACCGGGTTCAGGGTCGGTGGCGGTCCCGATGTGTTCCTGTGGAGCACCCGGGCGATCGTCTGGTGGAAGCGGTTGAAAGCGTCGGATGATCCCGGTGCCTTCTGCTGAGCCCGCCTTGACTCCTTCATCTCCTCGGAGATCGCTGCCATGTAGGCCTTGACATAATCGTCACGCTCGATCGGGTACATGATTCCTCCTTGTGTCCTTCAGGTGGCTGGTTCTTGGGTTTCCCATTCCGTGTCACCTGCCTTTCACCCCGATCATCTGCCAGAGAGGTCAAGAACCCGTCAACGATTGTCAACGGAATGCCAAGGGACGACGATTCGCGTCGTTTGGACCAGTGGTGGCATCAGGAACTACTTGACACTCTCTTGTGCGGCCGGCGCGACGATCAGCGATATGGGGAGCGATAGGCCGATTCGAGGCACGATCAGCAGTGCGGTTTCCCCTGTACCGGATGACCCCGGGGTGTATCATGAGGGTGTGGACTTCCGAGTTCTGGGACCGCTTGAGGTTGTACAGGACGGGAATCCGGTTTCGCTCGGTGGGACGAAACAGCGAACCGTCCTGGCGCTCCTTCTCGCGTCGAGTGGCCGTGCCGTTTCGACCGACCGTCTCATTGACGGGGTGTACGGTGATGTAGCCCCCGGTGGGGTGCGTCGCTCGATACAGACGTTCGTCTCGAACCTTCGCAGCTTGTGCTGCGACACGATCGAACGACGCGGCGACGGGTATGTGCTCAGCGTCGATCGGAACGCCGTCGATGCCTTGCGGTTCGAAGATGCCGTCGCGCTGGCACGTTTCGATGAGAGTCCGGAACACGCCGCAGAGTCGCTCAGGGAGGTCCTGGGCCTATGGAGGGGGTACCCGTACGCCGACATCGATGCTCACGGACTCCTTGAGCCGGACATCGCCAGACTCACCGAGCTGCGAATCTCGGCGCTTGGTTCCCGGATCGACGCCGATCTCGAGGCCGGACGGCACGCGTCGATCGCATCAGAGCTTGCCTCTTTGTCGGGTGAGTACCCGCTTCGAGAACACTTCCGTGCTCAACAGATGGTCGCTCTGTATCGGTCGGGGCGTCAGGCAGAGGCACTTCGGGTCTGCAATATGACTCGCTCGTATCTCGCAGAGGAGATCGGCATCGAACTGTCCGAGGAGTTGCGTGATCTCGAACAGCGCATCCTGGAACACGATCCGTCTCTGGCCTATCAGTCGTCAACGGAGGTCCGAAGGATCGCCGTCCTTGCCGCGGACGCATCCAGCCTCGCCGATCTGGATCCCGAGCATCGTAGAAACGTCGTCGAGGTTCAAGAGAGGGTCATCAACGATGCTGCCGGTGATCGTTCCGGACGTGTCTTCGCTCATCGCGGCTCCGCGATCTACGCCTCTTTCCCGACTGTCCAGTTGGCAGTGGACGCGGCTGGCATCGTACAGCAAGACCTCGCCGCGCTAGACATGGCAGATGCACTCGTCGCGATGGCTATCGACATCGGCGATGTGGAAGCCCGTGACGATGGCGATATCGCTGGCCCTCCTGTGACACGTACGTCGGCATTGGTGGGCGCTGGCCACGGGGGCCAGGTGCTGCTGTCGGCTGAGGCACATCACGCTCTCACAGCGGACGGGGCCGCTGGCTGGATGATCCGGGGACTGGGGCAGTACCACTTCGAGGGGCTCGGATCGCCACAGGTCATCTACCAGCTGGTGCTACCCGGTGATACGGCTGACTTCCCCGAACTCAGAACCGACTCGACACCAGCCCCGCTGCCACGATCGGCACGAGGGATTCCCGGCTATGAGCTGCGTGATGAGATCGATTCCGGACCACTTGGCGTCGTACATCGTGCATACCAATCGTCCGTGGGGCGTGAGGTCGCGGTCAAGACCATCCAGCCACTGTGGGCGAACCACCCAGAGTTCCTCCGCAGGTTCGAGGTCGAAGCACAGCTCGTTGCGAGGCTCGAACACCCCCACATCGTCCCCCTGTACGACTATTGGCGTGATCCGAGTGGCGCATACCTTGTGATGCGGTTGATGCGGGGAGGAAGTCTCAATGATCGTCTCGGTGGCAGCGTGTTCACTCTCAGCGAGACAGGACGACTGTTTTCCCAGATCGGCCCAGCCCTCGCCGCTGCACACCGCAGCGGCGTGGTCCACGGCGACATCAAACCCACGAACGTTCTCTTCGATGAGGACGGGAACGCCTACGTTTCCGACTTCGGGATCGTGACCGGGTTCTATGGCAGCACCGATCCGCACGATCTACCAGCCGGTTACTCGATCAACGGCGAGGCTCCATGCGTCCAAGGAGATGTGGGTGCCTTGGGGTTGCTGTTCTATCTGTGCCTGAGCGGTATTGATGCACGGCAGACTTTGGTCGCTGGCAGCGTCCCTGGAGAACCCGCATCGCTCCTGCCTGCCACGATCGGGGAGCCAGATGAGATCCCACAACAGATAGCAGATGTGCTGCGCCGCGCAACGGCCGTCGACCCCGACGATCGATACGCCGACGTCAATGAGTTCATGAGCGCCTGGGAATGCGCTTTCGGCGATACCGATGCTGATATCGACTACGGGCTGCGCAGCGATGCACGTAATCCGTACAAGGGGCTCCGTCCTTTCGACGAACCCGACGCCGACGACTTCTATGGCCGCGAGCGCCTCATCGCCCAACTCGCCGATGCAGTTGAAGCCAATCGCCTTGTCACCGTGATCGGTCCATCCGGCATCGGGAAATCGTCCGTTGTGAAGGCTGGCCTCATCCCCACGCTGCGGCTTGGAGTGGTCCCCGGATCCGATGAGTGGCTCATCACGACGATGACTCCAGGCCGTGACCCCTTCGGCGAGCTCGCTGCAGCTCTGACCCGTGTCTCGGTCTTCCCTGCGGTGGATCTTGAAGAGACGCTCCGTTCTGGTTCTCTGAGCCTCGTCAGCAGCGCTCGTCGACTACTCCCGCCCGATACGCCGTTGCTGCTTGTCATCGACCAGTTCGAGGAGCTGTTCACATTGATCGACAGTGAGCATGATCGGAGCACCTTCCTCGATCTCCTCGTAGAAACGGCAGCAACGCAAGCCGGGATGATTCGGATCGTTCTGACCATGCGTGCCGACTTCATGGATCGGCCACTCCGATATGCCAGATTCGGCGATCTCTTCCGCAAGGGAGTCGTGCTCATCTCAACGCCAAGCAACACTGAGCTTCGGGCGATCGTCGAAGAACCGGCGGCGGCGGTCGGGGTACGTTTCGAGGCCGGGATGGTAGATCGCATCGTGAACGATGTGGAGGATCAGCCCGGTGGTTTGCCATTGCTCGAGTTCTCGCTTTCCGAATTGTTCGACCAGCGTGATACGGATCTACTGACCCTGTCCTCATACAACGTGGCGGGGGGTGTGCTTGGGACGATCGGCCGCCGAGCAGAGGACCTCTACCACGACCTCGATCCGGTGTCCCGGGAGACGGCTAGACAACTCTTCCTCCGTCTGGTCACTGTCAGCGAGACTGGTCGTGACACTCGGCGACGGGTGAGCGCCACCGAACTTCACCGACTCGGCATCAGCGAGGACGCCGTGGCGTCGGTGTTGGACGCCTTCGGTCGGTATCGCATCCTCACGTTCGATCGGGACTCCGTGACACGTACACCGACGGTCGAAGTTGCTCACGAAGCCGTTCTCTCAGAGTGGAAGCGGTTCGAGTCGTGGATCGAGGATCATCGAGAGGACCTCCTCTTGCACCGTCGCCTCACCGCTGCCATCAACGAGTGGGAGGACTCCGAGCGCGACCCTGCCTATCTGTTGTCGGGCGGTCGTCTCGAGGGCGTCGAGTCGTGGGTCGCCGATACCGACATGGTGATCAC
>JAMBLL010000142.1 GCA_023336765.1 Actinomycetes bacterium
GCGGGTGTCACTGCTGATCAGACGAGCCGTAGCTTCGGACCATCCTCATCGGTCATTCCCAGGGCGTCTTCGATCTGTTGGAGACCGTAGGCGGCGCGCCACAGGTGGTCCTCGAGGTGGATGCCGTAGCCCTTGTGTTCGTTGCGCCAGGGGTGCTCCCAGTACTCGTTGAGGACCGCGTGGAGGTGGGCGCGTGACACCCTGTATTCGGTTCGCATCTGGTCGACGAATTCGTGAGGCTCAACGGCGACCGGTTCTATCGGGTTCCCCTGCCGGAGGGTCTCGATGACGTCTGTATCTGTGCCTTCATCGATATGCCAGAACCGCCGGACACGCCGGTTCTCGGCGTTCCACGCTGGCCACGCAGACGGTCGCCCGTGTCGCCAGATCGGGAGTTCGTCCATCCGTAGGGACTCAGCGATGGCGACCTCGATCGGGTTGAGCGTGCGCCAGGGGAGTTGCTTGACCGGGAGGTCTACGCGTATCACGACCGTCACCACATTCAGGGTGTCGGGCGCATCGAGGATCTCATCGGCGATCCACATCGACTCTGCGTGATGAAGGTCCGGCAACAACCCCGCGTACCGGGTTGCCTCGGCACCGATGTGTCGAGATGTCCGAGTGCTGTGGATCGTTTTATGGGTGCCTCATTGGTCCGGTGACGTCGAGTCGGAGTCGCTCGAGCAGTGTTGCCTCCCCGAATGGGGTCATCGTGATAGTGCGAGAGGGCCATAGACCACCCTTGACCAATCCGCCGAGCACCACAAGGGCGTGACTCACTCGCCACCACGCCCGCATCACATCCAACCGCTCGGGTGGTTCGTCATCGGATCGCCAACCGTATTCGACCAGAAGAGAGTGGCTCCGGTCCGAGAGGGCTTCCTCATCGTTCTCGCCGGCGAGCAGTAGCAGTGTGTACGCCTCGGCAACGGCGGCGAACCAGTCCTGCTGGGCGAGGCTTGCTGAGATCATCCTCCAGGTGTGCTCCGGATCCAACAGCATCTTGGAGCCGATGGCCGTGCGGACGACAATGCCTTTGCGGTGTCTGATCGCCCGCAGGTCGAGCAGCAACTGGTGGTGGGTCATCAGCTCGCGCGAGTCTGTTTCCTTCTTTGGTGGATCATCTGACCAACCCTTGTCCCATCCGAACCGATCGGACGCTTCGCGTACCATCGCAGTGGGGAGATAGCCAGCGCCCGTCATCTTGACACCGTCGCCGACATACTCGAGGAACCACATCGTCGGCTCCAAGCGGAGGTCGATATCGGGCGGCGCCGGAACCGGTGAGACCAGACGCTTTGCTGTGTCCGACAGCATCGTATGGAGCTCGGGGGAGCGACCATCGAGCATGTGGAGTCGGCTTCCGATACGTTCGGTCACGATTGCCGTTCGAAAGGACTGGCCCGGAATCCCGGGATGGGTGCCGTCAAGCACCTCTGTCGTTATTGCCTGCGCGGTCGTCTTCCACCCCCGTGAGCCTGGGACGATGCGACTGTCGTCTATCGCCTGCTCGAGAGCGCTTTGCACCTCCATGTGTGCTGCGTTCTCCTCGATTCCCATCATGTCGCTCCACACGAAGTCGTCGAGGTCGAGCGGGTTGATACCTGACGCGTCAAATGCTTCCTGAAATTCCTTCAGCCCCTCGTCGTACGATCTCTCGTGAGCAGCGAGAATCTCCAACGTCTGGGGTGACCGCAATACCGCCGCGTACCTGTCGAGCTCCAGGGCATCGAACAGTGCAGCGCCAGCAGCGAGCACTTCTTTTCGGTGTTGATCGGTTGTCATCCATTTGACCGATAGGTCGTACCAGGCGAACCGTTGCACACGCGAGAGGCTGATCGCATCGATGCCATCCTCACCGGCGACCCATTGGATCATCGCATCGGCGAGAGTCACGGCATCCGGATCGTTCTGGCCCAGGACTGCGTATGCCGCCTTGAGTCTGTCATCGTTCATGTGTCCACGATACCGGAACCCACGAGGGCTGGAGTGCTGGTTCCGTTCACAGATAGATGGCATCCAAGCCGGGGTCTAGAATGGAGACTGTCGGCGGCGAAGCGGCGTGCGGCGGAATCGGCTGCACGGCCAGGTGTCCGACTGCCCGTGAGATGGGGTCGGATCGCCGGTCACCGTGCACACGATCGAGTCAGCGTACGACGTAGAACCACTGGCTGTGAGTCGATTGGAGTGCATCGTGAGAGGAGCGATCCAACAATGACCGACAAGACTGCAGACCTGGCTGGACCCGGGATCAGTACTTACGAAGAGGTGGCGAAGGTCCTTCCCACCGACTACGACTCTGTGCTGACCCCCATGGAGACGATGAAGGCGCTTTTCGCAGCGAAAGCTGCCATCGAAGATGGCCTGTGCCGGGAACTAGATCTCCAGATGGTGCAGGTGCCGCTCATCGTGTCACGTGCCAGCGGTGTCAACGACATGCTGGACCGTGATGGGTCGCGCACCCCTGTGGAATTCCCCGCAGGGCTCGGGCTTGATGAACCTATTGTTACTCAGGTCGTGCAAGCCGCAACGAAGTGGAAGCGCACCGCCCTTGCGCAGTTCGGCTGCGATGTCGGTGAAGGGATCTGCACGGACATGAAGGCGATCCGCAAGGACTACTTCCTCGACCATGACCACAGCGCCTATGTCGACCAGTGGGACTGGGAACGCAGGATCAGCACCGAGGACAGAACGCTCGAGTACCTCAAGGGCACGGTCCGCAAGATCTGGAGCGTCATCGTCGAGGCAGGGCACATCGTCTCAGACATGTATCCGGCCCTGTCAGACGGTTACC
>JAMBLL010000143.1 GCA_023336765.1 Actinomycetes bacterium
GCGTTGAGGTGATAGAGGTTCCCGTAGAACTCGTCGAAGCCGTGGTTCGTTGGGAGGTACTCGTCCTTGTCCCCGAGGTGGTTCTTGCCGAATTGTCCGGTTCGGTAGCCAAGCGGTTTCAGCATCTCCGCGATTGTCGGGTCTTCCGCCTGGAGCCCAAGGTCCGATCCTGGCATACCAACCTTGGTCAATCCGGTCCGCACAGGGTTCTGGCCTGTGATGAAGGAGGCACGGCCGGCCGTGCACGATTGCTGGGCGTAGTAGTCGGTGAACTCGATGCCCTCACGCGCAACACGATCGATGTTGGGCGTTTCATAGCCCATGGCACCCCGGTTGTTGTGGCTGATGTTGTACCAGCCGATGTCGTCACCCCACAGAATCAGGATGTTCGGACGGTCTGCCATGATCTTCCTCCTAGCTCGTAGCTTCGATCGTTTGCCTTCTCGTCCTGACGCCCAGGGCCTTCTCGATATCGTTGCCTTGTCTTGCTGATGTCGAATGTACGGTCAATGTCCTGCCTTGCGGATCAGCCACACCGCCGCAGCGAAGAGGACGACGGCAATTGGTACAACGAGATCGCTCCATGCCGTCTGCGGGTTGCTCAGCACACCCTTGAGGAAGAGCACCGCGAGGAGTACCGCGACCACCTCAAGCAGTTGCACCTTGAGATCGGTGACACTGTTCACCTTGATCCACTCGGGCGCATGGACTCTGGATTCCGCCTCGGCCGTGTCCGCCACGATCCACAAGGTGTATACGCCAAACGCGAACACGAGCAGCACGAGGCCGAGCAGGAACTGGTCCAGGGCCGAGACGATCTCGACGGTGGCAGCCAGAGCAGCATCGCTGCTGAACGCGGCGTCGTCATGACCACCAAAGTACGTGAAGACCGAATCCATCGTTGAAACGGCGCCGATGATGAACATGAGGACGGCGCCGATTGCGCCGAAGAACACCGCGATCACGCTCACATATCGAGTGCGAAAGATGGTCTCCATCATGTGTCTCCTGTGTGCGCCCGGATCCATCGACTCGTGACGTCCCACCGAGCGTATCCCGTCACGCCTATCGCATCAATAGGCAATTCAATGGGTTCGGAACCTGGTCGAACTGTCAGGTCGGGAGACGACATCACCATCTCTTCGACCCCGGCCTCACCGCTGGCAACCCTGGGAGCACTCGTGAACAACAACCCATCGGTCGGACGTATGACGCAGGCATCAGTCGGTGTCCTCCAGGGGATCTGCTCCTAGTTCGAACAGTTCGCTCTGCACCATGATGTCGTCGATATCGACGACCGCGCCGTCAACAGGGAGGCCGAACCAGCCCATGCCGGCAGTGAGCGTGTATCCGGTGAGAACAGCTATCGCGGCAGGAACAGTCTCGACCGCGCCGATACCAACAGTCAGAACTGCCAGGAGGATCATGCTGAACGGTGCGCCGATGGAGACACCGGGCACAGCAACCAGCATGGCAGAGAAGGCGAGAGCGATCGGAATCCCAGGGAAAAGGGCATGGATAGCGAGTCCAGCGGTGCCACCGATGAAGAGTGCGGGCATTACCGGGCCACCGATGAAGCCGGTGGTCAGGCTGATGGCGATGGCAACGATCTTGGCGACAACGACCGCCATCAGCAGGCCTGCGCCAAGCACTTCCACATTGTCGATCGCGACACCGAGTTGGGCCTTTCCCGACGCCAGGGTGAGCGGGAAAGCTACCGCTATCAGTCCAAGCATTACCCCGCCCACCGTGGCACGAATAACCTGGTTGCCCACCGCTGGCAGTATCCAGCGTCTGATCGTGTATACCGTCATCCCAAGCGCCCACGACAGAGATGCAGCTACCACGCCGAGGATGACGCCAAGACCAAGATGCCAAAATTCGAGTTCGAATCCGGGCAATGCGAATACCCCGAGGAAGGTGTCGCCGATGATCGCAAAGCTGACGGCAAATCCGAATATCGCGGCCGTGAGGCTTGGAAGCAGAATCCGGTACAGGTTTCGCCGGACGGGCCAGCGCAGTTCTGTCGCAAGGAGGCTGGCAAGTACCGGTGCGGTGAGCAAACCACCAAGCGCCCCGTTGATCCCGCTCGCTGAGCTCACTTCCCGCTCCGTATCCGACAGGCCGCGGAGAGATGAATACCAGTCACCGACGGACGCCCCCGCCCGTACACCGCCATCGAACGGCCCGAGGCTTGCACCACCGATCATCGAAACGATGGAGATAGCGATTGCCGGCAGAGCCGTGCTGCGATCGACGCTCGACTCCTGGATGATGGTCAGCGAACCGCTGATTTCGTCGACGGGAAGCAACAATCGCATCACGCCAACGATCAGGCCTGCGACGCCGAGCAGTACCACCCACCACCATTCTCCGCCAAGCCATCCGTAGTCGGTGTTCTCAGGCCAAACGAGGTCCGTCCCGTACCGAACGATCTGTGTGAAGGTCAGAGCCGCGGCGCCCGCAAGCGTGCCGATGACGACGGCTCGGCCCATCCGGAGCCAGAAACCGCGATCTCTCGCGAACAAGTCGTCCATCTGTCACCTCACCGCGGATTGGTCTCTTGGAACCTACCCGACGCACCGCAGGAGTGCTACGGACGAGACTATGGGTTAGCCAACTGGTCGATCTACCAGGTGTTACTTCAGCGAGCTTCCCTCGCGAGTCGCTATCGCTAGGCTGCTCGCGTGACGACGGACGAGTGATCACGGGTGAGTCGCGGACGGAGGCCCAGCATTGGCATATTTCACCACTTCGATAGCTGTGGTAGCAGGCCTGTGTCTCGCGTTCGGCATCCTCTACGTCTTCACGGGTATTCGACGCCCATCGAGTCGGTCGCTCAATCTTCTCTTCGGTTTCTTCGCCCTTGCGTATGGTGGCGCGATCATGACAGCACGGACGGCCTTCATGTCCGAGACGATTGGCCGGTTCGCAGTGGCATCGCGCATCAGCACAGTTATCGCAGCAGCAGGATTCGCACTTCTGATCTGGTTCGTTGCTGTCTACACCGACGTAAGGCCAAACGCACTACTTTGGACCGTCACTGGTGTGTTCGCGATCGTTGGGCTTGCAGGGATCGTAGCTCCTGATCTCGTCCTCAACGTTGCTGACGGCGTGGGCACGATCACACTGCCATGGGGGGAGACCGTGCTCATGGTTCGCGAGGGTACGGCACCACTCGAGACGCTTCTTCAGGTCGCCCTGCTTGTTTCTATCATCTTCATCGTCGTCGCAGACATCAGGCAGTTTCGGCGGGGTGACCGTGGCGAGGCCATCGTGCTTGCGGTCGGAATTGGCTGGTTCGCGTTCACGATCGTCGAGGAGAACCTCGTATTACTTGGTGCAATCGACTTCGTCTTCCTCTCTGACTTCGGATTTCTCGGATTCGTGGTTGTGATGGGTCTGGAGATGGTGGACAGAGCGATCGAGACTGAGGCAGAGTTGACCAGCTACAAGGACAACCTCGAGGAGATGGTCGAAGAACGATCAATCCAACTCGAGGAAGCGCAACACCAGTTGCTCGTTCAAGCTGAGGAAGAGGCTACCGCGGCGGAACGCAACAGGCTGGCTCGAGAGCTCCACGATGTCATTACGCAGCTGCTCTTCTCGATCAACCTTATTGCAGGTAGCCTCCCCCGCCTCTGGCAGATGGATCCAGAGATGGCGGAGAGAAGCACGCTTGAGCTTCAGCGGCTCACCCGTGGAGCTCTCTCCGAGATGCGGACACTTCTGCGCGAGTTACGTCCCCACACCATCACAGACACAGATCTCGCGACGTTGGTCACTCACCTGACCGAAGGCCTCGCCGCTCGCCACGATATTCCCGCTGAGATCAACACGGACATGATTGGCAGCCTGCCCCCAGAAGTTCATGTCGCCCTGTATCGGATCGCCCAGGAGGCGATGAACAACGTGGCGAAACATGCCAATTCCAGCAGCATCATCGTCAGGCTGAACGGGACAGAGTCGAACGTCCACCTCGTGGTCATCGATGACGGCTACGGTTTTAACGATGATGATTCCACGTCTGGCGGCATGGGGATGGATATCATGGCCGAGCGTGCCACCGAGATTGGTGCCAACCTTGCCGTCACGAGTGAACAGGACGTTGGCACCACCATCAAAGTGGCCTGGGCCGCGAACGCACCAAGCGAGAGAACATGACAGAAGCCAATCCGATCCGCGTGCTCGTCGTCGACGACCACAAGGTCGTACGCAAGGGTCTGAGAACCTTCCTTGCGGTCCACGACGATCTCGAGTTGGTTGGAGAAGCGGGTAACGGAGAAGAGGCCATAGAACAATGCGCCGCGCTCAACCCCGACGTCGTGCTCATGGACCTCAAAATGCCTGTGATGGACGGTCCAACCGCCATTGCACACCTGAAGAACCGGTTCCCCCAAACACGGGTTGTGGCGCTGACAAGTTTCGATGATGACACACTCGCACAAGGTGCGCTCGAGGCCGGGGCGATCGGGTACCTGTTCAAGGACGTAGACGAGGACGAGTTGGTCGCAGCGATCCGGTTCGCAAGCCAGGGACGCGGGGTTATTGCCCCGGAAGCGATGCAGGCACTCGTCTCCCGCTCTCTGAGCGACAGCGATGTGTACGCCGTCAGGCTGACCAATCGCGAACAGGAGACGCTCGACCTCGTGGCGAAGGGGCTGACAAATCCGGAGATCGCCGACAGACTGGTGGTGAGCGTCTCGACGGTGAACTTCCACGTGCACAACGTGCTCGACAAGCTGGGCGCAAAGACCAGAACCGAAGCTGTTGTGATCGCAGCCAAAGAGGGCTTGATCGAAGTTTGAACGAACTTCGGAAATGAGCTGGGACGGGCAAAACAGGCAAGACGGCGGGCAGTAGTACACAAATACACGATGCGACCAGCCGACACAAGGCCTCCGAGTCGTGCTACGTCAGTCGTACTACCTACTACGTTCCGAGACTTCGCTCAAACCTGATAATCCGACCAGGTAGCGAAACCCACAGGCTGCCCCGTTGTCGTCGGGGATCACTTTCTATACGTTTGTTCACATGAACCGAACTCAGCGTTCATGTCGGACATGGTCACCGGCATGACGGCGCACACAACCGCGCCGGCGCCTCCGAAGACTTTCGAGTGGTGGATGCTGTCTATGTTCGCGCTCGGCATCTCCTACAGCGCGTTCGTTTCGTTACTGATTCCGCCGTACGTCTCAGACTCTGGCGGTGACGCCTCGACCGCGGGGATCGTCATGGCCATCATCGCACTCGGCGCCCTTGGTGGACCACCCCTCGGTGCCTTTGCGGACAGGTACTCCGCACACAGGATCGTGATGGTCAGCGGAATCGCTGGCATGGCATTGTCGTTCGCTGCCTACGCACTCTCCGCTGACAACTCGGCGCTCTACGCACTCGATGCCATCCTGATGGGCATTTCTGTTGCTGCCGTGAGCGCCACAGCACCCGTGTTCATTGTCGGAGCGAAGCTTGACCAAAAGACAGAAGCCAAGCAGATGACAACCCTCCAACTGATGATGCCTGCAGGCCAGCTTGTTGGAGGACTGCTGCTTGCTGTTGTTGCGGGTTGGAC
>JAMBLL010000144.1 GCA_023336765.1 Actinomycetes bacterium
CCACGATCTCGACACCAATGGGCACCGACGAGATCGACGCCCTCGTAGAAGCCATGGAATCCGGCTTCACCAAACTGATGTAAGCGCCGCGAACCCAGGGTTCGTATCCCTGTATACGCGGCCGTGAGCCCACAGAACGGAAGGCGCCGCGAACCCAGGGTTCGTATCCCTGTATACGCGGCCGTGAGCCCACAGAACGAGAAATGCAGGGATCCCCCGGAGTGCGGTAGGTCGGCAGTGGCCTCAAACGCTGAAGAGGGCGGGAGATGTTCTCCCGCCCTCTTCGGTCTTCAACAGCGCTCTCTATGGCTTGTGCACGCTGAACTGGATGTCCTCGCAATAGGGAGTACACCCCGTTTCGACGTACGTGAGCTGGTTGAGCAGCTGCGGCCCGCCTCGCGCCTGACCGTGGTCCTGGACGATGATGTGGACCTCTGCACCCATCGTGTTGCCATCGAGGAGCAACTCATCACCAGCCAGACCGGCAGGGAACAGCAGTTGGTGGCCGGTCGCGGCGTAATCGCCAGACCTCAGAACTGCCCCGAACTCTGCCGTGCCATCAGCCTTGGCTATGTTCGCTGTGGCGTTGCCGACGCCGATTTGCGCTGCCATCACACCTTCGACATTGAGATCTTCCCCGGTGAAGATGTCGTCTTCACCGCACTCGTCTGAACACGCGTCAGGATTGTTGAACACAACGAACCAGACGGTATAGGCATTGCCTGGAGCCAGGTTCTCCGCCTCGACCGTTGATGTGATCATGTTGTCGGTTCGTGTGAGTATCGACTTCCCATCGGCGTCTGTGGCGTCAGCGAACCAGTAGGTGTCCTGTGCATCGGTCATCGATGGTTGCAAGTGTCCAGCTGCTACCGCCACGCTCGCGACCATCATGATCGCGAGGAACGCTGCCCCCAATATCCCGAATCGTTTCCTCATCTTCTCGATTCCTTTCTTCCCGGCGCGTAGCCGGGACCCCCTCTGCAGGTAACGGATGAACCGCGCTGCCTTATGAAGATGATTCCAACAGGCAGACATCAAGAGAGTGTCAAGGAACGGTCAATAGGGTGGCCGTGCGAGCGAATCCCGGAGGGTGTCCCGTGCACGTTGGTTGGGATGCGTGAGACTGGGAAGATCGCCGGCATGGTTGTCGACAGGGAGAAATCGCCGCCGGTGGTCATCCTCCCGTCGAGTAACCTAGAGTCATGACGTCACCGGGCGATATCGTAAGGCAGCTTTCTGAGGTTCAGGATCACCTGAACGCGCTACCAGACGACGCGTTCGCCGAAAGGTGGAAACTCCGTGTGCGCCAGGATGAACTGCGTGAGCAGGCGAGAGAATTCTCCTACGCCAGGTACGACGACAAGTTCGACGATGAACTCCTCGACGAACTCCGGGCGCTTCGTGAGCAGATGAAATGGATCGAGAAGCAGCGTATCGACCTTGTCGTGCAGGCCGGCTCCGGGGGGATATCCAACATGGGAAACCTCGGTGGTGTCGCCATCAACAAGGGAATTGATGATGCCCAGGGATTGCCCCAGATCAAGGCGAAGATAGGCCAGATCAAGGGCGTTCTCTCAGATAGAGGCGTCACGATCCCGGTCCCTGACTGACGGACGGACGCTTAGGGGGCTAGCGGATAGGTGATGCGGGTCGCTCAGCTGTCAGTCGACAGTTCACAGTCAGAAACCCACTACCAGCGCCGACGCCTCGGCTTCATTCGGAAAACGGAGAACGGAAGACGGAATACAGCCGATCCCTATCCGAGCCTCCCCTTACCCGTCGATCGAGAACGATTCGAACACAGACCGACAGATGTCGTCGGCGGCCTGGAATTCACTCTCGTTCATGCCGCTTGCGCCGAGGTCGATGATCCCGCCGTTACCGGAGAAGTCCGGGTCTGGCATGTCCACACCGTTGTCGCGCATGCACTGGGTGTATTCGACCAGCGCATCCTCGAATCCAGAGGCATCGGCGTTTGTTCCGATACCGCCTACGCCATCAAGCAGTCCTTCACACGGTGCCATCATCTCTTCGAACGCGGAGAAGTCGGGCGCTTCGCCCTCTGTTCCATCACCCTCGATGGTGAACTCGATCGGTGGCAACTCCAGAGAACCATCCGCACCGACGGTCGGGTCACCGATGTCGATGCCCTGGTCCCGCAGACACTGTGTGAACGCAAGCATGGCCTCTTCAGCCTCGACAAGGGGGTCGATTACCTCGGGAAGGATGTCAGACGCCGACGCCGGAACGGTTTCGAGGGTCGCCACCTCGGATGTGTCTCCCTGGGATGAGCAGGAAGCCGCAACGATCGTGAATGCGATAATCATGATGAGGGTTCGTGTTCGTGCCATGTACCCAAGGCTATGGGCACGAGAGGGTTCCCAGTGCCTTACGGCGATGAGAAACCCGTGAGAATCGCGGCTGGCCGGACTCAGTCCATGACTACGCTCGCGGTCATGGGCGACTACCACGTGCATCTCCATCCACACGGTCCGTACACGGGTAAGGGTCCCCCGCCAGGGCAGTACCCGATCGACCACATCGAGGCGTACTTCGAGGCCGCCCATGCTAACGGTGCCGAAGAGGTCGGCTTCACCGAGCACCTGTACCGCTGCATCGAGTCCAAGCCGGTCCTTGGCAAATGGTGGATGGATGACCCCCGCAAGGATCTCAGGGAGTTCACGAAGTCCTACGTGCGATCCGAGCGGGTACTGTCGCTCGAACGCTACGTGCAGGCTGTCGTGGATGCCAAGGACAGGGGCCTTCCCGTAAAACTCGGACTCGAGGTCGACTTCTTCCCTCAGAACGTCGAGGCCGTTGTGGAGTTCCTTGCACCGTATCCGTTCGATTATCTGATTGCCTCAACGCACTGGGTCGGTGCTTGGGGGATCGACCTCGAAGAGCAGGAGTACGAGTTTGAACGCAGGGGCTACCGAACCGCATACGAGGAGTACTTTGCTCTCGAAACCGACCTCGCCCGCTCCGGACACTTCGATGTGCTCGCACATGCGGACGTTGTGAAGAAGCGTGGCGTGTTCCTCGACTCGGAGCCGCTCGATCTTTATGAAGAACTTGCTGTCGCGGCAGCGAGAGGCGGCACAGCGGTTGAGGTATCCACGGCCGGCCTCTACCAGCCTGCGGCGGAAATGTACCCCTCGGAGTCACTGCTCGAACGGTTCTTCAACCACCGGGTCCCGATCACGATTGCATCGGACGCACATGTCCCTGAGCATTGCGGGCGTGACATGGGCAAGGCCATCGATCTCGCGAGGAGTGTTGGCTATACCCAGCGGATCGAGTTCACGAAGCGGGTGGGCAACCTCGTACCTCTGGAGCCTGGGTCGTCATCGCTCTAGAGCGACTCAACGAGAGCCTGAACCGCTACCGAGGCACCCGAGAGAAGGGGTTCCCCGTGGCCGAAGAAGGCAGCTTCGTACTCGAAGGTTCCGAGCCTCCGCACCGACTCCAACGCCGTGTCCATGTCAGGAGTGAATTGGGGGTTCGGGCCAATGACACCACCGTCGCTTCCGTTGAGGGCGTCCCCCGTGAAAAGCCCAAGGACCGGGTCGAGCATCGAGATGTGCCCCTGTGTATGTCCAGGCGTGGCGATCGTGGCTAGACCGTTGACCATGTCGCCATCGGCGAGCACTGTGATGGGACGTCCAGAGGCGATGGACGGGATGTCGAGACCCCCGGCAAATATGCTGGCCCCGCTTGCTGCGTCGATCACCGGGTTCCACGAGCCAACGTGATCACCGTGCTTGTGCGTGGCAATGACATACCCGACATCGGACCACGACTTCCCGTACTCGCCGAGTACCGCCTCGATCGCAGGCGCACTGCCGCTGGCGCCCGTGTCGATCACAACGAGACCGTCACCGCGTTCGATCACGTAGGCCGAAACGAAGTCGAGGTCAACACGTCTGGAGGAAACAAGATCGGTTGCCGAGGCACCGGTTGTCGAGACGACGGTCGCGGTGGTCGTGGAAATGCCGGCGGTTGTCGTTGGTGCTCCGGTGGTTGCCCCTGTGGCTGCTCCCGTCGTGGTCACGCCAGTATTTTCAGACGAGCATGCTGCAGCAGCGATCCCGAAGATCGCGACACCGATCGCTCCGGTCCCGACGCTGCGAAGGAAGCGCCTTCGCGAGACATCGTATGTTGTCCGGGATTCCATTCCGATGACGCTAGCGCATGGGATGGTTGCTGGTGACGGAAATTCGGGTAACACGATTGATGGGAAGTTCGTGAGAATCGTGCGGAATCGGGTTCTCGAACGCGGTCACTCGTTACCGTGAAGCCCCATCCATCGAACAGGAGCGACCATGTCAAGTCTCGAGATCACTGAGGACACCAAGGTATCCGAGATCCTGGAGGAGTACGGAGACATCGCCGATGTGATGGAGGCGCTCGGGATGAAGCGTGTCGGTGGGCTGTCGTTCCGTAGAATAATCACAAGGGCGATCACAGTGAAACGGGCCGCACAGATCCACCGCGTATCCGTGGATGATCTCATGGAGAAGTTGGACGTGGCCATCTCCCAGATCGAAGCTGAGGATCCTGACGCAGGCGCCTGACGAACCCGCCGATACACTCCCTCACATGACCGCTCCCTCCGTCTGGCTGACAACGCTCGGCTGCTCCAAGAACCAGGTTGATTCCGACAAGATCTCTTCGGTCCTCGGCGAGTCTGGTTATGTCGATGCATCGAGCCCTGAATCTGCTGATGTCGTGATGGTCAACACGTGCGGATTCATCGAGACGGCGAAGCAGGAGTCGATAGAGACGATCCTGGATTTGGCCGAGGCGAAGCGCGAGGACGCGAAACTCGTGGTGATGGGATGCATGGCCCAACGCTACGAGCAGGAACTGATCGAAGCGTTGCCTGAGGCTGATGCGGTGATCGGGCTGTCGCGATACGGCGAACTCCTCGATGAGGTCGATAATCTCACGGGATGGCAGCCGATCCAGATATCGGGTGTCAAACGCTCGCACATGGACATCCTTGAAGTGGTGCGACGCCCCACACCGACGATGCCCTACGCCTATGTGAAGGTCGCCGAAGGCTGCAACAAGACATGCGCGTTCTGTGCGATACCCCTCATCAGGGGCAAGCAACGATCGCGAGCTGGCAACGGGATCGTCACTGAGATCGAAGGCCTTGTCGAAGGGGGAGTCCAGGAGGTGGTACTCGTTGCCCAGGACCTCGCTGCGTACGGTCGCGACAACGATGCGGGGAGGATCGAACGCCTCGTGGATGAGGCAGCATCCGTGGATGGTCTTGCCCGCCTCCGTCTGTACTACCTCTATCCCAAGGAGATCCGACAGGGTCTCATCGACGCGATGTCGGGACACCCAACGATCGCGAACTACTTCGACCTGTCCCTCCAGCACTCCTCGCCCAGGCTTCTTCGTGCGATGCGCAGGCCAGGCAGCGGAGACGGCCACCTCGCACTCATCGAACGGATCCGTAGCGCGGCACCTGACGCCGCGACGCGATCGAGTTTCATCGTTGGCTTCCCTGGCGAAACCGAAAGCGATGTGGAAGACCTCGCCGAGTTCCTCCGCCAGGCCCGCCTTGATTGGGCAGGCTTCTTCCCGTACTCACGAGAAGAAGGGACCACTGCAGCGGAGATGGATGACCAGTTGCCAGCCGACATGATCGGTGAGCGACTTCGTTACATACAGACCATCCAGGAGGAGATCACCGCTGAGAAGAGCGTGGCGAGCGTCGGGAACACGGTCCGGGTCCTCGTGGATCAGGTTGAGGATGGACAACCCGTGGGGCGCTCCTTCAGAGAGGCCCCCGAAATCGACGGGGTGATCCTCCTTGACAAGGGAACGGCAGGGGAGTGGGTGAACGCGACGATCGTGGGTGCCTACGGCACCGACACCACCGCGACCGTTGTAAGCCTGTGAACGTCGAGACCCTCGCCATCGGTACGGAGCTGCTGCTCGGCCAGATCGTGAACACCAACGCTTCCGATATCGCCGTTCGGCTTGCAGAATCCGGCCTTACGCACATGCGCCAGACAGTGGTTGGCGACAATGCCGAACGGATGGAATCCGCGATCGCGCACGCAGTTGCACGTTCCGATGCTTTGATCATCACAGGCGGCATAGGTCCAACGGCTGACGACATCACGAGAGACGCTGTGGCTGCTGTGGCAGGGGTGCCCCTCTTCTTCGATGAGCAGTATGCAAAAGACATGCGAACACGTTGGGAGCGTCGCGCGAGAGACTTCCCAGAGTCGAATCTCCGACAGGCCTATCGACCAGAGGGTGCGATCGTGATAGAGAACCCCAAGGGGAGTGCACCCGGGTTCAGGATCGAGGTGGATGGATGTTGGGTCCTTGCGCTCCCTGGCGTGCCTGAGGAGATGTGGACGATGCTCGATGACCAGGTGATGCCTTTTCTTCGCTCTCTTGACGGCGAAGAATCATCGGTTGTTGTGTCGCGTGTGCTCCACACATGGGGGATGTCTGAGGCGGCCGTTGGTGAACTGCTCGACGATCTGTTCCACACCTCACAGAATCCGACCGTCGCGTTCCTTGCGTCAGCGGGAGTCATCAAGATCCGACTGACGGCCCATGCCGCAACGACAGATGATGCAAAAGCGCTCATCGAACCGCTTGATGTAGCAGTTCGATCGCGGCTCGGCGACCGTGTCTTTGGTGTCGACGATCAGACCATCGAGCAGATCATCCACACGAGCCTGCTCGAACGTGGATGGACGATCGCAACTGCAGAGTCTGCGACAGCAGGACTCGTTGCGTCCAGGTTGACAAGCATCCCGGGTTCGAGCCAAACGTTCCGAGGGTCGATCGGTGCCTATGCGGCAGACATCAAGGTGTCGCTACTCGGGGTGTCCGCGTCAGTCATCGAAGAGAGGGGAATTGTGTCAGAGGACACGGCCCTGGCGATGGCTCACGGCGCACGTTCCTTGCTTGGTGCTGATGTTGCGGTCGCGGTGACAGGGTCTGCCGGCCCGACGGCGCTCGAGGTGGAGGCCGGGACCATGTGTGTTGCCGTTGTTACACCAAATGGCGAGCGTGCAAGGACGTTCAAGATGCCAGGCGACAGGGAACGGGTGCGGACCTACACAGCAACGGCAGCGCTCCATCAGGTTCGGCTCGCGCTCAGCAGTCCATGAGTGGACACGCCTTCTTTGCTGTGGATCTCACAGACGACGAGCGTCACGCCCTGTCCGCTGCGCTCGCTGATGCCAGTACCGGGAAGCCGATACCGGGGAGGCGACCACCGGTACCCAATTGGCACATCACGCTGCGATTCATCGGTGATTGCAGTGATGTGGATGCTGACGTTGTCGCCCACGAGGTGGAACGTAACCTCTATGCGACGCCGGGCCGGGTATTCGTAACCGGGCTTGCTGCTTTTCCTCGACCGACGCGCTCGACGGTCCTGTTCGCGGCTATCGACGATCCCGAAGACCTGCTCGCACACCTCGCCTCTGTCTGTGAGACTGCGGCGAGAGACGTCGGGATGGATCCAGAGGAGCGACGCTATACACCCCACCTCACCCTGTCACGGCTACGCCCGCCGATGGACCTACGACACGTGATCGACTCCTTCGAGCCATTCCGTGTCCCCATCACGGTCGATGCCGTCACCCTGTTCCGCTCAAGTCGCACCCGCTCGGGCATCACGTACACCCCACTCCACACCATCGCGCTGTAAGCCGGCACTTCGGATTTTTGCGTGGCCGGCGAGAACCGGTGAGACAACAGGCAGTAGTACGAAGTAGGTATGAGGTAGTACGACAAAACCCGTGAACTTCGCCGTCCTTAAGCGGCGCTTCGGATGTCAGCGGGGTGTGGAGGGTCGTAGCACGAAGGACGTACGAGGCA
>JAMBLL010000145.1 GCA_023336765.1 Actinomycetes bacterium
CGATCGGCGGCACCGTGGTGGCGACAGCCACCGTGGTCGCGATCAAGGGTCGGCGGCTGGACTTCGAGGCCACGGTCACCGAAGGCGAGGTACTCGTGGCCAAAGCCACCCACGTTCGCTACATCGTCAACCGCGAGACGTTCATGGAATCGATTCGTACCTAGCCATCAGCCACCAGCCGTCAGCTATCAGCCCAGAATCAGATAGCTGAGCGTACGCGCTCTGCCGGAAAGCGGAAGACGGAGAACGGAAAACGCCTCCTACCCCATCCACTCGACTTTGCACCAGGTACGGGTCTGACACGATGGGCATTGCATCCATCGTGAATAGTGTCTGGTGGGATTCCACACGGAGATCGACAGGATGCGAACCACCGTTTCGATAAGGGAGATCCTCGATCGAACCTTGCAAGCGGAGCAGGTGAGAACCGCAGTCCCTGTTTCGCGTGGCCCTGCCGAGTAGAGGGCTTCATGACCTTCAGCCCCGTGATGGTGGATCAGCGGATCATCTGCGAGCGGATCGTCGATCTCGATGGGTGGCGTCTCAAAGAGTGCCCGTTTGCCCTGTGGATCCTTGCTCTGGGTCATAGCAGCGCCTCGAGGTTGCCTGCGAACTCCACATAGGCCTGTGCGGAACGTGATCGTCTGGCGTGCTGAAGAACGGAGACCCCTTCCCCAGGCGCCTCTGCCACACGGACTGATCTCGGGATGGGCGGCTCGATGACCGTTAACCCGTGAGTCTCCTTGACGTCGACGAGGACGGCTTTACCAAGGTTGGTGCGAGAATCGAACATCGTTGCGATACCTCCGAGGATCTGGAGGTCCTCGTTGGTGTAGTGCCGAACGTCATCGATCGTTTCAAGGAGTTGGCCGACGCCCCTGTCGCTCAGGGTCTCTGCCTGGAACGGGATCAGCACGTAGTCGGCTGCCGTCAACGCGTTCACCGTGAGGATGCCGAGCGATGGTCCACAATCGATGAACACGATGTCGTAGCGGTCCTTGATGTCGGCGAGCGCACGCTTCAACACGAACTCGCGCCCGGTCTTGGTGAGGAGATGGATCTCGGAACCCGCAAGGTCGATCGACGATGGCAGGATGTCGGGACCCTCCCGTTTGAGAAGTACGTCATCAGCCTTGACTCTTCCCAAGAAGACGTCGTGGATCGTGACGTCGAGGTCGTCAGGCTGGGCATCAGCTGCATAGGTGAGGCATGCCTGGGGGTCGAGGTCGATCATCAGGATCTCCCTGCCCTGTTCGGCGAGGGCATCGGCGATCGTGTGGACCGTTGTGGTCTTGGCCACCCCGCCCTTCTGGTTCGCAACTGCGATAACACTCGTCATGGAGCGAATACTAGGGATTCCGTCGACCGCAATCCGCAGTCCGCAGTCCGCAAGAATGCTGGTACCCGATCGTGCGGAAGGTGGAAGGTGTTAGGCGCAAGGCGGTGAGCGGAAAGCGGACAGTTCCCTATGCGAGTGCTTCTTCCCATGCGTCGAACACAGAGAGGAACCGGTCTGGCACCTCGAGCATTGGTACGTGGCCGACACCTTCGAGATATGCAACGGTCCAGTCCGGACGTTGGAGGGACATCCACGTAGCGGCTTCAACGTGGATGAGTTCGTCCTGTGTGCCGTGTATCAGCAGCGTGGGCTGACTGAGTTTGTGGATGAGTGTCGCGAATCGCCCTTTGCGCAGTACATAGGGCGCGATCGAGTTCGTTGCCTGGATGAGTGCGTTTGTTGCCCATGGCTGGAGCCGCCGGAGTTGAGCGATCTCGAGCGCGGCGTCGTACACCGAGGGGGCGATCCGTGAAATGTCGGCTGTCACGAAGTCGAGTGCTTCGCGTACCCCGGCCTCTGGTGTGATCTTCTGTTTGTACGCTTCTATGAGGCGACGGCCGACGAACGGGATGAGAGGCACGGACAACCGTGCAACTGCTGAGGGAACCACAGATGCCCACGAGAAGACAGGTGCTGCAGGGTCGACGAGGACAACCCGTGAGACCTTGTCCGGATATCGCTCAGCAGCCAGGATCGAGATGAGCCCGCCCATCGAGTTCCCGACGAGGATCGCGGGCCCTCCGTAGTAGTCGATGACGTCGGCAACGAGTTGTGCATTGCGTTCAACGGTCGAGTCGTCGTCGATCGGGTCTGTGTATCCAAAGCCGGACAGGTCGGGGGCAACGACCCGATGGGTTTCAGCGAGGTGGGGGCCGACGAGATTCCAGTTGTAGGCTGAGCCCTCGAGGCCATGGACGCAGACGATCAGTGGGCCAGAGCCCCCGTAGTCGAGGACACTGACCTTGCCACCTGCGTCGATCGTTGTGCGATACATACTCATGTAACACCAAGCCCGTCAAGCAATCTTCCCATATCTGGCTGGTTGAACACACCCTGGAAGTAGAAACG
>JAMBLL010000146.1 GCA_023336765.1 Actinomycetes bacterium
TACCCGAACCCTGGATACCCGATCTACCAGTCCCAGATCGAATTCAACGGGGGAGTGGCTGTTCCCTACGGCTACATCGAGGGTGAAGACAACTTCGAGATCGACTTCGATTCGCTCGAGCGCGGTATCACAGACAAGACCCGCTTGCTCGTGCTGAACGACCTGCAGAACCCGACGGGAGCCGAGTGCTCCGTTGCTGATCATGAACGCTTGGCCGAGATCGTTCGCAAGCATGATCTGTATGTCCTCGTCGATGAGGCGTACTTCGAGATGCGCTACGCAGGCAAGTCGGCATCCTTTGCAAGCCAGCCCGGAATGGCCGAACGCTCGGTGATTCTCTACACGTTCTCCAAAAAGTACGCCATGACCGGGTGGCGCCTTGGCGCGAGTATCGGCCCCAAAGAGGTCATCGACGTCATCGCAAAGATCAACACGAACGACGAATCCTGTACCAACCACTACGTCCAGTACGGTGGACTCGCAGGGTTGCTCGGTGACCAGTCCGAACCACGGGCGATCCTCCAGGAACTCGAGAGGCGTCGTGATGTCACGGCAGCGGGACTCAACGGCATCGAGGGAATCGAGTGTTTCGTACCGAATGCGACGTTCTACTTGTATCCGAACGTGACCCAGGTCATGCGCAACAAGGGTATGGACGATTACGAGGAGTTCAGAAGGGCAGCGCTGCATGCGACAGGTGTGTCGTTCACGAGCCGTCTCCACTTCGGAACACCGCAACCGGGCGAGGACCAGCGCTACATCCGCTTTGCCTACTCAGGGATCGGCATTGACAAGATCGAAGAGGGCATTTCCCTGTTCAAGGATTGGTGCGAGGCGTGACAGCGCCGTTTCTCCCATGAAACGCACGAGAACGCCGATGTGCGAACATAGCGTTGAGACGCAGAGCCCGAGGGTGCCATGACCAGTCCATCAGTTGGCAGCGATGGTTTGAAGGGGAAGATCGCTGCTCTGTCTCAGAGATTCCTGGCTTGGGCACTTGCCGCGTTGTTGATGCTCCTGGGTGCGGAGGGCGTTCTCTGGGCGTTCGGTGAGGACAGCTATGTGCTGAGCGAGATAGCTTGGTTGACGTTCTTTGCTGTTGCTGGCTGGGCGATTCAGCGGTACCGGCAGCCCTTCGATGATGCCGTGTCGTCTCTCGTCGACCTCACTCCCATCAAAGTGCGCGCTAAGGCAGCCAAAGAGGCCTCAGACCTGGATCGGCAACTCTTCACCCCCCGGTCGGGTTGGCTGATCGCGACCATCTTTGCAATGACGGCCGTTTGGTTCGTCACGATGTATCTGCTCAAGCCTCCGTTCACGCATGGGCTCATCAACGGATTGTCCTATATCTTCTTCATTCCAATGGCGATCGTGGGAGCATGGGGTTCGTTCATCGTTATCGCAGCGGTGGTTGCTGTAAGACGAATCGCCAATCGCGGACTCGTTGCTCCATTCTCAGTTTCGAGACATCCGACTCTTCTGGCGATTGAACGTGACTGGGTGGGAGCCGGGTTTCTCATTGTCATGATCTATGTGTTGTTCCTCACGGCGTTCTGGTTCAGCCCATACGGCCTTGCCATCGAATTGACAGTGTGGCTCGCCGTCATCGCGCTCGTTCCTTCGTTCTGGTTCATCGTGGGGACATATCAACTGAACCGAATGCTCTCGAGGCTCAAGCAACAGCATCTGAAACACGCGGCGGAAACCGTCCAGAGGTTGTCATCAGCTCTTGACGGGGATACGTCTTCCTCAGAGCTGGTGGAACTCGGTGTGGCAATGGATATTGAAGCGAAAGTCCAGGCTATGCCGGAGTGGCCATCAGCGTTCATGGGAATCTCTGGCGTCGCCCTCGCCCTGACACCCATAGCCATTCAGGTTGCTTTGATTTCCCTCGGCTTTGGTGTGGCGCTCTGACCGTGAGCTGTTGGTGACATGGAGAGTGGCCCATGCTCGCTAGGGTCGCGGAGTGTGAATGATGACTCGACCGCCGCGACCCTTTACCGCCTGGACATTCCCCTTGTGCAGGCGTTCGAGACTGCTTCCGGACGTGTGACAGCGCGGACAATCGGATTGGTATCGGTCTCGCGTGATGGGATCACCGGGTGGGGCGAGGCTGCACCGTATCCCGGTCAGGATGAGTCGTTCGGCGAGGTCCTTGAAGCGGCAGCAGCCGGGGCGGTAACGCTCACGCTTGCGGCTGCGCTCAACGAGGCGATGTGCGATCTTGTCGCCCGTGAGCGAGGCGTCAGCCTCAATTCGGAGTTGGGCCCGATACATCCCACGGTCCCCGTCTCGATAGCTGTCGGGATGGGAGATGCAGCCATTGACACAGCCGGGGCGGCGTCGGGATCGGGCATCACCCGTTTCAAGATCAAGATCATGCCTGGCCATACCGGCCATGTTGCTGAGATCCGTCATCTGTTCCCTGATGCGGTCATCGGCGTCGATGCGAACGGATCCTTCGATGCGTCCACGATCGCCGAGATTCTCCCACTCAGAGGTCTTGACATCGCCTACATCGAACAACCGACCGCTGGCGTCGATGACGCGGCAATGCAGACTCTTGCGGATGCGGGGTTCACTGTGTTCGTCGACGAGTCGATCCGCTCGGTGGCTGATGCACAGAGAGCGCTCGCCACTCCAACGGTCTCGGGCGTCGTAGTGAAGCCGGGAAGGCTGGGCTGGAGTGCGTCGGTCGAGGTCGTGCGAAGAGCGCGTGCTGCGGGAAAGCTGTGGAGGGCTTCCGGATTGTTGGAGACCGGTGTGGGGCGATCCTTTTCGTTGGCTCTTGCGGCCGCCAGCGATAGTTTCGTATCCGACGTTGCTTCAGCGTCGCGGTTCTTCTCGTACGATGTCGTTTCACAACCTATCGATGGTGGCGACCTCATCGTTCCAACGGGTGCAGGGACTGGACTCGACGTGGACGCCGATGTCGTGACCGCCCGTGCTCTCGATGTGATTCCGGTCAGCGAATCGGCAATCCCAGGCCGCGGCTGATCACCAGCCGTTGGATCTCGGATGTGCCTTCGCCGATCTCGAGGACCTTGGCATCGCGGTAGTGTCGTGCGACCAGAGTTTGGTCAAGGAAGCCCGCACCACCGAAGATCTGCGTCGCCTCGCGTGTTGCTGTCACGGCTGCTTCGCTGGCGTAGAGTTTTGCCACCGCAGCCTCCTGCTTGAACGGCAGGCCCTCATCCTTCAGCCATGCGGCCCTGTACACCAGCATCCGGGCGGCGTCCGCCATCACATGGAGATCAGCGATCTTGAACGCGACTGCTTGGTACGAGCCGATCGGTTTGCCGAAACTTGTGCGCTCTTTCGCATATTCAAGAGATTCCTCGAGGCACGCCTCGATAACACCGAGGGACATCGCTGCGATGGCGATGCGTCCATCATCGAGCGTCGCGAGGAACTGGTGGAATCCACGGCCTCGTTCTCCGAGCAGGTTCTCTGTAGGAACTCGGCAGTCGATGAATGTCAGGGGGTGTGTGTCGGATGCGTGCCATCCCATCTTGCGGTATGGGGGTTCAACAATGAACCCTTCCGTATCCGATGGGACGACGATCGTTGAGATCTCACCAGGTCCGGTTCTTGCGGTGATCGTCACGAGGGATGTGATGTCCGTGCCCGAGTTCGTGATGAACGCCTTCGAACCGTTGATAACCCATTCGTCTCCGTCGAGTTCAGCCCTGGTCGCCGTAGCTCCTGCATCAGACCCTGCGTCTGGTTCCGTGAGCCCGAAGCCGGCCAATGCTCGCCCAGCAACGAGGTCGGGGAGCCACCGCTGTTTCTGCTCGAGAGTTCCAAACTCGTGGATCGGGTTGATCCCGAGGCCGACAGCGGCCTCAAGCGTGATCCCCATCGACTGGTCGACGCGTGACAGTTCCTCGATCGCGATACACAAGCTGGTGAAGTCGCCTCCTGCGCCTCCCCACTCGTCATCAGCAGTGATACCGAACAGACCCAGGTCCCCCATCTCCTCAATGACATCAGTAGGGAAGTGGTGGTCGGTGTCCCATTGTTCGGCGTGGGGGGCGATGCGGGACTCTGCGAACTCCCTCATCATCGCCCGAAGCGCAACGTGTTCTTCGGTGAAAGAGAAATTCATCTGACCTCCTGGGCACCGAAGGATAGGTGGCTTCCGGGGTCGGTGCTGGGCTCACGGCCGCGGTAGCCTCACCGCCATGAAAACATGGTTCTGGATACTTGATACGTTGGTTGTCGTGAGTTTCGTGGTCATTGGCAGAGACTCGCATGGCTTCACCAACGACTGGGGCGCAACGCTTGAGATCGCACTCCCGTTTCTCCTTGCTCTCTCGGTCGGCATCGGTATCGCAATGGCGTGGATGGACCCAACGAGTTGGCTTGGCGGCCTCGTGATCGCGGCGGTAACAGTGATCGGCGGACTGGTGCTCAGGAAGTACGTGTTTCACGATGGAACAGCATCGACCTTCGTGTTGCTGACAGCGGGATGGATGACGGCGTGGATGGTTGGTTGGCGGTTGGTGGCCGCACTCATCGCTCGTGTCTCCCACAGTCGTGGGGCATCGAACGCCGTTTGACCTAGCATGGCTTGATGGACACAGCGGTCTCACTCGTACAGAGTTATCTCTTCGCCAACGGTTTCTTCACCGTGACCGAGTACCCGATCCTTGAAACACTTACCCCGGGAGATTCGCGAACCGTCACGGATATCGATGTGCTCGCGTTGCGGTTTCCAGGGGCCGGTGACAGCGACAGGGGGGCCACCACATCCGGGATCATGATCGAGCCCGATCCTGAACTGGGGCTTTCCGATGACTACATCGAGGTCATCATTGCAGAGGTGAAGGAGGGTGCAGCCGAACTCAACAAGGCGGCGCGCGACCCCAAGGTTCTCAGGGCGGTACTCGACAGGTTCGGTGCGATGGATCCCGATGTTGCTCGACAGGTTGTCGATGAACTGGTCCGGACCGGAACCGCGATGCATCCCAGCGGCCTTGTGCGTTTCCGCCAGATGGTGTTCGCATCGCTGCCTCCAACCAGATATCA
>JAMBLL010000147.1 GCA_023336765.1 Actinomycetes bacterium
ATCAAGACAGATCGGCTACAGATCCTGTCCGAAGCATCGCGCACAGATGTGCGCCGCATCATTCATCCTCGTGGTGTGTTCGTCACGCGGGTCGCTGGCGTCCCTGTGCCGGACCTCGTCGTCGAGACGGTCCAGACGTTCTTCCTTCTCTACATGTTCGCGTTCATGACGGGCACGTTCCTGCTCGCGATCATCGGATGGGCCGATGGGTCGAACCTTGACATCGTGACCACCGTGTCTGCCGTTGCGTCGTCGCTCGGGAACATCGGGCCGGGTCTGGGAGAGGTGGGACCGACGAGCAACTACCTCGCTGTTCCAACAGCAGGGAAATGGTTGCTTGCATCTCTGATGATCATCGGTCGCCTTGAGATCCTCCCGATCCTGATCCTGTTCAACAGAGAGATATGGCGCAGATAGCGTAAATCGTACGATCGTAAATCGTACGATCGCCAGAAAGAGGGAAAAGAGCTGGGATAGGAGACCGCCCACTCCGCATTCTGCCTCGTCACACAATTCTTACGATTTACGATTTACGATTTACGCTTCTTCCTACTCCTCGTTTTTCATATCCGGGTCGTCTGCCTTCATCGTTGCTTCGCGTTCGGCTCGTGACATGTAGTCGTTGAAGGAACGCTTCCGTGTGCGGTTGATGACGAGGAAGAGGCCGACGATTATGGCTGCGAGAATCAGCCACACGATGATTTCGCCGCCACCTCCCTCGGGGAGGTTGAGTTCGGTCTGGGCGAGAACTGGTGCAGCCAACATGCTTCTAGCCTACGCCCAACCCGAAGGAAGCGTCGAGTGGCAAAGACCATCACCCTCATACGACATGCACAAACGAACGCAAACCGTGACCACATGTGGCAGGGCACGCTCGACACTGGCCTGTCACCCCAAGGCATCGCCCAACTCGACCTTCTCGCGAATCGTTTTGCCGATCGCCGTCCCGATGTGGTGCTCTCCTCGGACCTCGATCGTGCGAGACGGACTGCATCCACCATCTCTGACGCCATCGTCACCGATAGGCAGTGGCGGGAATTCGGTGTGGGTTCATGGGAGGGGAAGACGACCTCTCAGATCATGGAGGAGTATCCCGAGCAGATGGAGGCATTCCTTGCAGGGGAGGATGTGGCACCTGGCGGGGGAGAGTTGATGTCAGTTTTCGGCGAGCGTATCGTCGCGGCCTTTTGGGATCTCGTGGCAGGGATGTCAGACGGCGACCATGCACATGTTGTGACCCACGGCGGTGCGATATGGGCGTTGTTATCGCATGTACTTGGGCGGAAAGGGCTCGCAGCGGCGATGACCGTCACGTCCAACACCGCCCTCACCGAGATCACTGTGTCAGACGATGGCAACCCACAGTTGACGATGTTCAACGATGCAACACACCTCGTGGAGCCCTCGATGCAGTTCATGCCTGACGGACGAACCGTGACGCTGTTTCGCCATGGCCAGAGCGAGGGCAACATCTCAGGGCGGTGGCAGGGGCGTACGGATAGCCCACTTACCGACACCGGTCGTAAACAGGCTGCCCAGGCATCCGTGCACGCACCCAGGGTCCCCAAGATGTACACATCCCCGTTGAGCCGAGCGATGATGACGGCTGAGATCCTCGGTACCTCCATAGGCGTCGAGCCCATACCAACTGACGGCCTGATGGAGATGGCGTTCGGGTCGTGGGAGGACCTCACCTATGAGGAGGTTGCTGCGAGCGACCCTGAACTGTTCACGAGCGTGTTCGTGGACGAGACCGACTTGCCGCGAGGCGGCACGGGAGAGACCTTCGCGGCGGCAGGTAGTCGGCTATCGCGGACGATCACATCGCTTGTCGATGAGTCCGACGGAGATCTTGGCGTGGTTTCACACGGTGCGGCGATCAGGGCGTACGTCGTCGACATCCTTGGCCTGTCGTTCGCCGAGCGGAACCGTATTCCCGTAGCGCGCAACACTTCGATGACTTCCGTGCTCTACGCGGGGGACAGGACGATGCTCTCGTCCTACAACGTTGCCCCACACATGAGTCTCTGACTGTGCGTCTGCTCCTCGTCACCAACGACTTTCCGCCGAAGCCAGGCGGGATCCAGATGTACCTCAAGAACCTGCTCGATGCTTATGACGGCGAGACGCTTGTCGTTGCTCCGAGTGACGAACAGGTCGACGCACCCGAGATCGGTGTTGTGCGCGGGACTCGGCCGTACATGCTGCCGGACCGCTCAACGCGCCAACTCGTACGCGATGTCGGGAAGGCTTTCAAGCCAGATGCCATCCTGTTCGGAGCGCCACATCCGCTCCCGTGGATGGGTTCGTGGCTGCGTGAGGAACTAGGTGTCCCGTTCGGCATCTTGAGCCACGGCGCCGAGATCACGATTCCGGGGTCTGTGCCCGGTGCACGCCAGGCGCTTGGGAGGACGCTTGCCGCTGCGGACGTTCGTTTCGCAGTGAGCCGCTTCACAGCCCGCAAGGTCGAAGCGTTGTCGCATCGGTCGGTCGAGTTCCTCGGCGCAGGTGTCGAGGTCGATACGTTCATACCACCGGAGGTGGCGCCAGGGAACCCTGTGCCCGTTGTCGGGTGTGTCTCGCGTTTCGTGCCGCGAAAGGGCCAGGATCGATTGCTTCGGGCTGTGGCATCTCTCGATCGCGATGTAGAGGTGCTCTTCGTTGGCACGGGTCGCAAGGAGGACGGGATCCGGAAACTCGCCAACGAACTTGGCGTCACCGCGAGATTCGAGGTGGACGTTGCATGGTCAGAGCTACCGGGTTTGTACCAATCGATGGACATGTTCTGTATGCCGTGCAAATCCCGATGGGGAGGACTCGAGGTCGAAGGTCTCGGGTTGGTGTTCCTCGAGGCGGCATCGACCGGGATCCCTGTACTTGCAGGTGATTCTGGAGGGTCCCCCGAAACCGTGATCCCTGGCGAAACAGGGTTCGTCGTATCGAGTGTGTCTGATATTCAAGAGGGTCTTGAGCTGCTGCTCAACGACCCTGCACGAGCCGTTCAGATGGGCCGGAAAGGCAGGGAGTTTGTCATGGAGGAATTCACCTGGGAACGGGTCGTTGAACGTCTCCATGGAGGATTCGCCCCGCACATCGGCTAGGTTTGCCGAGCATCACACCTCTTGACAGGCGAGACGATCGCCCGTAATGGTGTACATCAACCTCGAGGAACCGAGCTGCAATGACCAAGAAACTCGTCATCGTTGAGTCGCCGGCCAAGGCGCGCACGATCAACAAATACCTCGGTGACGACTTCGTCGTCGAGTCATCGGTGGGTCATATTCGCGACATCCCCGCACGTGCAACCGAACTCCCACCCTCGAAAAGGGACATGTGGAAGTCGACTCGATTCGGAATCGACATCGATCACGGGTTCACACCGATCTACATCGTCACCGACTCGTCCAGAAAACAGGTAACGCATCTCAAGAAGCTCCTCAAGGGCGTTGACGAGCTCTATCTCGCAACGGACGAAGATCGCGAAGGAGAAGCTATTGCGTGGCATCTCCTTGAGGTGCTCAAGCCGAAGGTTCCCGTCCACCGCATGGTGTTCCACGAGATCACGAAACGGGCGATACAGGAAGCAGCGGCGAATCCACGCGATCTCGACGTTCCGCTGGTCCAGGCCCAGGAGACACGCCGTATCCTCGACAGGCTCTTCGGATTTGAGCTCTCACCTGTGCTGTGGCGGAGGGTCGAGCGCGGCCTCTCAGCCGGACGGGTGCAATCTCCCGCCACGAGGATCCTGGTCGAGCGCGAACGTGAACGGATCGCCCACGTGTCGGCAAGCTACTCAAGCCTCAAGGCGATCCTCGCCTCGAGCGGAGACGAGTTCCCATCGGTTCTCAAGTCAGTCAACGGGGCACGGATCGCCGAAGGCTCCGACTTCGGCGATGATGGAGCGCTGAAGAGGGACAGACTCCTCCTCTCGCCATCGGATGCGGTCAGTCTCGCTCAGGGTCTTTCGAGTTCCGTCTTCACCGTTGCTGACGTTGAGGCGAAGCCATATACCCGTCGCCCGTATCCTCCGTTCCGGACGTCGACGATCCAACAGGAAGCAAGCCGTAAGTTCCGGTTTGGAGCCAGGCGCACGATGAGTGCGGCCCAACGTCTGTACGAGGCTGGGTTCATCACCTACATGCGCACCGATTCGACGAACCTATCCGGGTCTGCCATTGCAGCAGCCAGGTCACTTGTCGCAGACAAGTTCGGTGCGGAGTTCCTTCCGAACAAGCCCAGGATGTACAGCAAGGCGGCCAAGGGCGCCCAGGAAGCCCATGAGGCGATCAGGCCGGCGGGCGACCAGTTCCAGGACATGGACGTTGCTGCTCGCAACTTCGGTCCGTCATCGGACGAGTCGAAGTTGTACGAACTCATCTGGATGCGCACCGTTGCATCCCAGATGAAGGACGCCAGTGGTGAGAGTGTGATCGTGGGCATCGAGGCCGAAACGTTCGACGGTCGCTCATGCCGATTCCAGTCATCGGGCCGAACCATCACCTTCCCAGGATTCCTCCGCGCATATGTCGAGGGGAGAGACGACCCCAAAGCGGCGCTGGACGATCAGGAGACTCATCTGCCCGACATGAACGTGGGCAACGAAGTCAATTTGGTGGATCTGGATCCCACAGATCACCAAACGAAGCGACCTGCCAGGTACACAGAGGCGTCGCTCATCAAGCGGCTCGAGGAGCTTGGTATCGGGAGGCCATCGACGTACGCGTCCATCATCACGACGATCATGGACCGTGAATACGCGAGAAAGCAGGGTGCTGCTCTCATCCCGACGTGGAGAGCCTTTAGCGTGGTGGGACTCCTTGAGCGCTACTTCTCGGACTATGTCAATTACGATTTCACAGCTCGCATGGAGCAGGATCTTGACAGGATCGCCTCAGGGAACCAGGAGATGGTGCCGTACCTTGATGCGTTCTACAACGGAAACGGTGAAGCCGGTCTCGTATCACTTGTCTCGGAGAAAGCTCTCGAGCGGATCGACCCCAAAGAGGTGAACTCCTTCCCCATCGGCATGGGTACCGACGGGGAACCGATCGTCGCGAGAGCTGGGCAATACGGGCCCTACCTCCAGCACGGCGAGCGGACAGCCTCGATCCCTCCTGACATCGCGCCTGATGAGCTCACGATCGACAAGGCCACGGAACTCCTCGATGCACCAGCCGATGAGCGCTCGCTGGGAACAGATCCGGAATCCGGTCTTGAGGTTTTCGTGAAGGTCGGGAGGTTCGGGCCGTACGTCCAACTCGGCGAACGCGACCCGGATTCAGATGCCAAGCCCAAGATGGCGTCGCTGTTCAAGGACATGGAGCCTGGCACCGTATCGCTCGACGAAGGGGTGAAGCTCTTGAGTTTGCCCCGAGTCGTCGGCGAGCATCCAGAAGATAGTGGAGAGATCCTGGCACTCAACGGTCGCTACGGACCGTTTCTCAAATGGGGGAAGGAGACACGGAGTCTCGAAACCGAGAGTCAGATCTTTTCGGTTTCGCTTGACGGTGCAGTGGAGATTCTCGCCAAGCCGAAGCAGCGAAGGGGCGCCAAGCCACCGATCAAGGAACTTGGCACCGACCCGGTGACGGGCAAGGAGATCCTGATCAAGGATGGTCGATTCGGTCTGTACATGACCGATGGCGAAACCAACGTGTCGTTCCGCAAGGCGGAGACCGTCGAGAACGTCACCCTTGAAAATGCGTCGGACCGTCTCGCCGAGAAGCGTGCCAAAGGTCCGGCGCCGAAGAAGAAGCCGGCTGCGAAGAAGAAGCCGGCTGCGAAGAAGAA
>JAMBLL010000148.1 GCA_023336765.1 Actinomycetes bacterium
CCCTTGACCTCGTAGGACACATAGACCATCCATCTTCCGTTGTACCGGACGGCGTGACCTTCTTCGATCGAGTTGGCGTTGAAGTCCTCTTTGGTTGCTGACCATACCTCTGAGAACTGCACCCCATCCGTGCTCACCGCAACGCCGCATCTGCCAGCGCGTCCTTGTTCAAGTGGCCTGCGTTCCCTGTAGAAGAGGGAAAAGATGCCTGTCTCTGTGTCGTACGCCATCTTGCCACCAACCCAGTTTCCGTATCCCTCCCCAGGAGGTTCTCGGACGATCTGGCTGGTGGATGGATCGAAGTCGAGCGTGATGCATGGGTCGGTCATGCCGCAAGTCTACGCTTGGACGGCGGGGCCTCTACCCCTTGACGGAGCCAGCGGTGATGCCTCGTACGAAGAACCGCTGAAGTGAGAAGAACACGATCAGAGGCACGACCGTAATGATGAACGCACCTGCAGTGAGGAGATGCTCCTGTAGGCCGAACTCGCCAGCGAGCGACGCAACGACAACCGTTGCGGGGAGGGCCCCTCTGTTCCCGCCGATCATGGTGAGGGCGATCAGATAGTCGTTCCATGTCCAGAGGAACTGGAAGATCGTGAACGCGGCGAGGACCGGTATCGACAGCGGCACCACGATCTTGCGGAAGATCGTGAAGTGGTCTGCGCCATCGATCCGGGCCGATTCGAACAAATCTGGAGGCAGTCCCGCGATGTAGTTGTGCAACAAGAAAATGGCAAAGGGCAGCGCGAAGCCAGTATGGGTGAGCCAGACCGCGGGTATCGTGCCAGCCAGGTTGAGATCGGGGAAGATCGTCAACGTCTTGTCGATGAACGGAAGGGTGATATGAGCACCACCCGCGTACATCTGGAGAAGCGGAATCAGGGCGACCTGGGATGGGACCGCCAGGAGAGCGACCACCAGGATGAATAGAGTGTCCCTGCCCTTGAATTTGATCCAGGCAAAGGCATAGGCAGCGAACGCTGCGATGGCGATGGGTATGACAGTCGATACGATGGCTATCGCAAAGGAGTTGAGCATGCCGTTGCCAAGCCCACCGGTTGCCGAAGAACCGAGCACGTCGCGGTAGTTGTCAAGTGTCAGGCCACCGTTGCCACTGGCATTGTCCTGCCAGAACAGCCACCACCCCGAGTTACGTTGGGCATCCCGTGTCCGGAACGAGTTGATGAACAGTCCGAGCGACGGGATGGTCCAGACAACGACGAAGAACCAAAGGGCCCACGTCGGGATCGCACCGAGGAAGCCAGAAACGCGACCCGTGAGGGAGTCGGACTCGACGATGCCAGATGACTTGTTCGTGTGCGTCGTCGTCATCAGCCTGACACCCTTTGTTGTTGCATTCGCCGGACATTGAGCCACATGATCGGTAGCACGCCGAGGAATATGACGACCGCGAGCGCTGAGCCGAGGCCAAAGTTGAGTTCAGTGAACGCCTTCTGCCACATCTCGTTTGCGAGGACCTGCGTGTCGAAGTTGCCGTTCGTCATGACCTTCGGGATATCGAACACCTTGAGCACGGTGACGATGAGCGTGGTAACGACAACACCGAGTGTTGGTGCGATCTGGGGGACGGTTATTCGCCAGAACACCTGTGACTCTGTAGCTCCGTCGATCGCTGCTGCCTCGAGGAGGTCTGCCGGAACTCCCTTGATCGCCGCTGAAAGGATGACCATTGCAAAGCCAGTCTGGATCCAGATGAGCACGAGCATCATCCACCAGTTGTTGAACGGCGACTGGGTGAGGAACAGGATCGGGTCTGGCACGATCTGGCCCTGTACCTCGGCGTAGCCACCGAGACCAGGACCAAGGAATCGGTACATCAACCAGACGACGGGAATCGCCGCGACCACAGCACCTGCCACAACGGACGTCTTGTGAGCCTTGCGCCCAGCGAACGCGAGGTAGAGCAACCCTATGAGGATGATCGCGAGGATGATGAGTACGACCGTTGTTGCCGTTGAGGAGTTGCTCCACTCTCCGATCTTCACCCATATGGCGTTGAGAACTCCCGTCTGATTCTTTGACGGGGGCCTGGCGATGAACATGAAGCGCCAGATGATGCTTGCACCGACGAATGAAATCGCCATCGGCATGAAGATGAACGACTTGGCGACGTTCTCGCCCTTTGACCGGTCGGTCAGCACAGCAATGGCGAGGCCTGCACCGGTCGAGAAGATGGTCACCGCAAATATCCACCACAGGTTGTTCGAGATTGTTCCGCGGACAACGGTGAAGAAGGCGAATCCTATGAGGATCGCCCCGAACGCCAGCGCGGTAAGTGATCCTCCGTTGACCCCTAGTCGGTGGCCGGTCTGTTTGCCAGAGATCAGGGCGACGATGAGCGCCATGGCGAGGGCGAGCATCCCTACGATGAACAGACGGCTCGTGAACATGTCTGTCCAGTTCGCAAAGTCGATGATTCCTGGGTCCTTGACGATGTCTATGTAGTTCTGGAACCCGACCCAGGTGAGTTCCTTCGGAAGGCCGGTGAGCAGGGACAGCCAGATCGTTCGGATCAGCGGTATGACAAGCGTCATCAGGATGAATCCGAGCGCTGGTATGAGGAAGATGTACTTGCGTGATCCCAGGGCGATGTCAGCCCTCATCAACTGGTCGGGAAGAGGGAACGAACCGACCCAGGCTCCAAACCCGAACCCAAGTATCGTGGCCGCAGCGATCGTCCATGCCTGTGTTCCCGACCCGAGTGCCGGGTACAGGAAGGCACCAACGGTCCATCCAAGGGACCCCCACAGCAAGACGGGTCGCACCACACTGGTGCGCCTGCCCCGTGCTGCCCAGATACTGAGACCGACAGCAAGGAACGCTCCGACAGCGATCGAGAGACCGATCACGTTGAGGTTCGGCCAGTACTCCGGTTTGACGAAGATCCCAGCCAGGAGTCCAAGCGCGGCACCAACCGCACCGCCGATCACGAAATGGGCCCTTTGGCTGGACGTTTGTGAAAGGGCGAACCCTGTTGCGCCTCCGATCAAGGTCGCAACAGCCGTCACAGCGACTGGCTGGTCGATCAGGCGGTTACCCCACAACAGACCGAATACGGCGAGCATGCTGGTTGCGCCGATAACAGTGGAGAACACGGACCA
>JAMBLL010000149.1 GCA_023336765.1 Actinomycetes bacterium
CCCTCAGCTTGCTGGGGGAGATGTCCCGAGGAACGAGGGACAGAGGGGGCTTCTTTGAGCCCGTCCAAAGAGCCGAGGGAGGAGTCAGAACAGGTTTCTCTCCCGGTTCCTCCGGGGGAGATGTCGAGGAATGAGACAGAGGGGGTCCTGGAGTAGGTACACGAACACCCACCTATTCGCTGAGTCGTACTACGTACTTCGTCATACGTTCTACCTTTTCACGCTTGGCACCTCAACAGCATCGATCGATCCTGCTCATTTCCGAGGAACCGGTAGTGTGGCCCCATGGAACTGGGACTCACAGGGAAGCGAGTGATCGTCGCGGCGGCTTCGCGCGGACTCGGCGCAGCCATCGCACGATCGCTAGCGCAAGAGGGATGCATCATCGAGATCTCATCCAGGTCATTGGATAACGCCGGGGCAACGGCTGGCTCCATCTCGGCCGATACCGGTGCCGTCGTGACCGCGGCTCAGGTCGATGTGGCGGACGGCGGTGCTGTCCAGGAATGGATCGACGATGCAGCGGCGAGGATGGGTGGACTCGACATCGTGATCCCGAATGCCGGAGGGCCGCCATCGATGTTCTTTGATACAACCACGACCGACGACTGGGACCGTGCGTATGCCCTCACTCTGCGGTCTGCAATGGCATTCGCCCGCGCCGCCAGGCCTCATCTTCGCCGCGGTGGGTCGATGCTGTATCTGACTTCGACCTCGGTTCGCGAGCCGATCGGTGCTCTTGCGATGTCCACGGTCTTCAGGGCTGGCGTCTCTGCTCTTGCGAAGCTCCTTGCCAACGATTGGGCGAGTGAAGGGATCCGGGTGAACCACCTGATACCAGGCAGGATCGCGACGGAACGCCTCGACGAACTCGACTCTGGCGCAGCGCAGCGATCAGACACGACGTTGGAGGCCGTACGGGCATCCAACGAGAGTGCCATCCCTCTTGGCCGCTACGGCCACCCCGATGAGTTCGCGGCTGCAGCGACATTCCTGGTATCGGATGCCGCCTCCTACATCACAGGGGCAACGCTCGCGGTGGACGGCGGAGCACTACACAACGTGATGTAGGGAGAGGGAGCTGTCAGCTGTCAGCTGTCAGCTGTCAGCTATCAGCCAGAGAAGAGAGCACAGAGCAAATCGTAAATCGTAAATCGTAAATCGTCCGGGAACCTGGCGTCTTGCTTCCGGCGATTTACGATCCGACGATTTACGACTTACGTTCTACTGGGCTCACGACTAGCGTCATCGGCAGATGCTCTGCCCCGATGTCGGGGCCCACGACCACATCGAGCGGTGTCAGTTCCGGGTCCATGTATGCCACGTCGATCGGGATCCCGACCCAACGTCCGACGATCGGGAGGTCCGAGGTCGGCCACGTCGAGAGGTATCCCGAGCCCTCGGTGGCATCTCGCAGTGAGGTCACGGCCAGCAGATCTCTTGATACGACTGACCACTTGGTTGCTCCGAGGTTGCCGATGACCACCGCAGGGTTATCGGAGGCGTTCACCGTATCAGCGATCGCCGCGAAACGATTCGCGAGTTCCTCTGAAGTCGAACTCGAGTTCGCCATGGGACCCCACGCCGTGATGACGTCCACGACTCCGGTTTCAGACGGGACGGTGATGCGATACACCGGAGCACCACTCTGATCGGATCTTGTGGCCATCACCCGGTTACCCCTGGTGAACACTGCAACCCCGTTGCTGGCGGTGTCTGGATTCAACAACTCGTATGTCGGATCTGCGGCGGAGATGGCAGCGACGACGATTGCGGGAGGGTCTGCGATCAGGAGCACGTCTGCGTCGGCCGTGACGAGCCATGTGACCGTTTCGTCCACATCGGTGAGTGTTCCGGAGAGGTCGGCATGGGTGATGCGAATGGTCCCTTCACCGGTGGCATCGGGTTGGCTACCGATCCACGCGGGAAGGATGAGCCACATGTTGATCGCTACAGCAAGAACGAAGACGGCGGTGAGCAGGCTCTTGCCGAAGAGTGCGTATAGAACAGAGGCGATTATGGCTGCCCACATGGCCTGCCATCGGTAGTTCGCCAGGAGGTCGAATCCCCACCAGGACCCGCCGAAGAACGACGCTACGGTGGCGAACGCTGCGATGCCTCCGATGGTCATCGCTATCGCCGCAAGTACCTTCTTGGTCATCAGATCACCCCTGCGAAGGGACGGTCAAATCCCGTAAGCGTAGAAGTAGCCATCACGGGAGCCAACATAGATCCGGCCGTCCCACACTGCGGGCGTTGACTCTATGCAACCATCTGTAGCTTGGATCGTCCACATCTCCACGGGGTTGCGCGGATCCTGGAGATCGTAGGAGCGGAGGCCCTTGTCCGAGGTGAAGCAATTAACCGCGATGACGAGGGTGTCGTCAGCGATCACGGGAGAGGACCACGCGTTGACGCCAACATCGTCCTCCCATATCTTCTCGCCTGTGTCGGTGTCCACCGCGATGAGTTTTCCGCTGTCGGTGGCGACGAAGATGATGCCATCGGGATGAAGCGCCGGTGTCGACCACGCACCGGTGTCCTGGCCTCTGGCGGCTGGCAGGTCCAGACTCCATACGATGGGCGCGATGCTCTGGAGGTCGGTCGCTGGAATCGATGTGTCCAACTTCATGAGAGATCCGATCTCGCGGACGCGACGTGCTGAGAGATTGCTCTTCTTTTCATGGTCAGCATGTGACACCACGTAGAGGAACCCCTCATCGTCAATCGACATCGTTGCGTCTGTGTCGTCCCCGGTCCAGAAATCGAAAAAGACCTCCGCATTGCCGTTCTCGATATCTGAGACGTCGATGCCTTGAACCCGGCCTGCACTGTTGACGAAATATGCCTTCTGTTCGAATACCACGGTCGAATTCTCGATGGACTGGTCCCGTCCGAGCTCCTCGAGTAGTTCGTCTGACCATGCCCGCGTCTTCCACACAACCTCCGGGTCGACGGTCACATTGCCTGCATCGTCGTAACCGCGGTTGAGTTTGATGGCGAACCACCAGGAGTTCTCGCCGCCCTCGTAGAGGATGTCATCGATGACAACGGGGTTCGAGTCCCAATCGTCGTTCCAAATCCCTTCGACGGACTTCGCATGCAACGACCAGACCTCGCGAACGACGCCGCCGTCGAGCGCAAGGATCCGGAAGCGAGGGTCACGAGACCCTGTGTAGAGGAGCGGGTAGCCATCAGGGTCGAGCGTCACGCTTCCCTTGATGATGTCACCCATGTCGTAGGGTTCCCTGAGATCGAGGCCCGTGTGAGCGTCGACAAAGTGGATCTTCTTGTCGTACGCACCGAAGATCAGTTCGGTCTTTCCGTCATCTCGCTCGTAGACGACCGGCTGACCTGTCCATCCCGTGCCTGACCACACCTTGGACTCACGCCCAACGGGAGACGATCCTTGCATCGGTCGCTCCGGGTAGCGCCACAGTTGCCCCGGAGCCGACTCCGGCACGGGACCGGTTCCAAAGAACGTCCGCGTCGGGTTTCCGCGGAACATCGTGAGACCATTCACCGAACCCCAGGGCTGATACACCGTTGCTGGGGTAACGACTCCCTGAGGGCGGTCTGGCGGCGTCGTGGCGGTTGTCGCCTCACTCGTCCCTGTGGCACCTCCAGGAGGTGTTGTGGTGGGTGGCACCGTCGTCGTGGTGGTAGCGTCGGGATCGGCTGAGATCACGTTGTCGACGCCAGCCACGCATGCTGATGCCAGCATGGCGAACGAGATGAGGATCAGGGCGAACTTGGGCATCCGTGCGAGTGTAGAAGGGGATTCCCGTAGTTCATTGTCTATCGCCATAAGTCGGGAGATGCCTGGGTTGAAACTGTTGCCTACCCTCGGCGTGTGAAACGACTACTGAGGAC
>JAMBLL010000150.1 GCA_023336765.1 Actinomycetes bacterium
GGGGTTCCCAGGGTTCGAGTCTCCACAGGAGATGTATCGTCCTCACATGCCTGATATCTACTTCACGACCAGCCCCGAAGCCAACGCCCTCCTCGGAGACGATCCGTTCGCCCTTATCGTCGGACTGACGCTGTACCAGCAAATCCCTACAGAGAAAGCGTTTGCCGGGCCATCCGTGCTCAAGGAGCGGCTCGGTGGAACTCTCGACGCGGTCTCCATAGCTGAGATGGATTCCGATGACCTCGAAGCCGTCTTCCGCGAGAAACCCGCCATCCACCGGTTTCCGGCCAACATGGCCAAGAGAACTCAAGCCGTGGCGAACTACATAGTCGACGAGTACGGCGGCGACACAACCGCTATCTGGGAAGGCGTCGGGTCGGCCGACAGGCTTGTCAGCCGTTTGGAGGCCATTCCCGGCTTCGGGGAGTACAAGGCCCGGTTGACCGTTGGCGTCCTCGCAAAGCACTACGGCGTCAAGCCGCGCGGTTACACGAAGTACCTACCGGACTGGCCGTCGATCGTGGACATCAAGGACTCGGAGGACCTCGCCGAGTTGAAGGTCCGCAAGAAAGCCTGGAAAGCAGCCCGGTCATAGGGCTTTGGCGTCCAGCGGCGCAACATATTGCGGTTCTGGACGCTAAAGACCAAAGGGGTTCTAATCGGGGTTGGATTGTGTCACGGTGGGGGAATGAAGAACCGTGAACAACTACTGGCAGCGAACGCACGCGATCAACAAGGCATATTCACCCTTGCCCAGGCCACTGCATGTGGCTTCCCTGAGCGTACGATCGAGCATCGCACGGCCTCGGGGATGTTCGAGGCCATTTACCCGGGTGTCTATGGATACCCAGGCTCGGCGGTGTCGTGGGAACGCGAGGTCATGGCCGCTGTGCTCTCGACATCGCCTTTGGTCGCCGCGTCACACAAGACCGCCGCCTACCTGTGGGGGATGACTTCTAACAGGCCCCGCGGAATCGAGATTGTGACAACACGGCACAGCCGGACCAAACGCTCCGACTTCATGGTCCACGAATCCACGGATCTTCGCGTGTCCGATATCGTCAGTGTTGATGGGATACCGATCACTTCCGCGACTCGGACGGTCGTCGACTTGGGAGCATCGGCACCCGTGTGGTTTGTCCAACGATGCCTCGACACCGCGCTGCGGAAGCAGATGTTCACTGCATGGGAGGCCCGATGCTTCATTGCACGGGTCGCCCGGCCGGGCAGGAACGGGATAGGGACGATCAGGCCCCTTATCGAGGAGAGGCTCCAGTGGCAGGGGTTGACCGAGAGCGACCTCGAGGATATCTTCAGGGTTCTCGTTGCGAGCTCGGAAGTACCTATGCCAGAGCCGCAGTTTCTCGTCAACGACGACGGCGGTGTGGAGGTTGGGAGATTCGATTTCGCGTATCCGGAGAAGATGGTATTGATCGAAACCGACAGTGAAGGATTCCATATGGATCCTGTGTCTTTCCATCGTGACAGGGAGAAGCAGAACAAAGCGCAGCTTCTTGGATGGACGGTCTACCGTTTCACATGGCGCCAGATCGTCGACGCTCCCGAAGAAGTCCTTCGCACCCTCAGAGCCATCCATGCCTGACACACCGAGGATTTTGGCGTCCAGAAACGCAACGTGTTGCGCCGTTGGACGCCTAAGCCCAAAGCGCAAAGGGCGGAAAGGCGGTACACTCCCGTTCATCAGTCGGTGCTCACGTGGTGCCGCCTCGCTGTATTCGGCGAGAACGTCCTGCCCCCGCCACCTGTGGGGGCCGTCCGCACAGCGGATGTCCAGAGGAGGAATATTGCATGCGCTCGTATGAGCTAATGGTGATCCACCGGCCCGACATGGCAGAGCCAGACGTCCGGTCCGCAGTGGAAGAGGTCGAAAAGGCCATCACCGACCGCGACGGAAACGTCAAGGAAACCGATTTCTGGGGCAAGCGCCGCTTCGCCTATGAGATCAACCACATGAACGAGGGCTACTACTCGGTCATCACGTTCGACGGGGACCCCGATCTCGAGAACATGCTCGATCGGTCCCTCTTGCTGCTCGATTCTGTGGTCCGCCACAAAATCTTCCGCAAAACAGCATAGGCAGGTTCGTGTCACACCGGTCTGGCACACTGTGAACAGACCGAGAGAAGAGAGAGATTAATGAGTAACAATGTGACCGTCATCGGAAACCTCACCGCAGACCCTGAACTTCGGTTCACCGCCAGCGGTGTTGCGATGGTGAACATCAGCGTCGCTGACAGCCGTCGGTACAAGGATCGCAACGACGAGTGGCAGGAAGACACGAGTTTCTTCCGCGGCACGTGCTGGCGTGATATGGCCGAGAATGTTGCCGAGTCGCTCACCAAGGGTGCCAGGGTCGTCATTTCTGGACGGCTGAAGCAGCGTACCTGGGAGACGGCTGAGGGCGAGAAGCGCAATGTGGTCGAGCTCGATATTCAGGAGATCGGTCCGTCACTTCGTTGGGCGACCGCAACAGTGACGAGGACGCCGCGCACAGGCGGTGGAGATTTCGGCGGTGGCGGAGGCTACGGAGGCGGGAACGCTGCACCGGCAGCACCCGTTGCCAAGACCGACTATGGCCCAGACGAAGCCCCGTTCTAGACCGAAACAGTTTCAAGGAGATCAAATATGGCACAGAAGCCAAACTCATCACGAAAACGTCGTCGCCCCGAGGAGAACCCGCGCAAGAAGAAGCGGGTTGTATACAAGTTCAAGGAAGACGATGTCGTTGACTACAAAGATGTGGCCCTACTGCGCAAGTTCATGTCTGACCGCGGCAAGATCAGGTCGAGGCGAGTGACTGGTCTGACACCGAAGCGTCAGCGCGAGGTTGCCATGGCGATCAAGAACGCCCGCGAGATGGCACTCCTGCCTTACACGCAGACAAGGTCCTAGGCATGAAGCTCATCCTTACAAAATCGGTTGAGACTCTTGGCACCAAGGGCGATGTTGTCGATGTATCTGACGGGTACGCACGCAACTACCTGATCCCCAGGAAGTTCGCAGTCAAGGCTTCTGACGGCGCATTGCGCCAGGCAGAGGCGATGCGTCAGGCACAGATCGACGGGGAGCGCAAGGCCCTTGAAGATGCCAGGGAGCTTGGTAATTCGTTGTCCGGCACCCGGGTTGTTGTCGCTGCACGCGCAGGAGATGCCGGCAACCTGTTCGGGTCGATCGGTCCTGCTGACATCGCTGAGGCGATAGTGAAGTTCACAGGTGTTGAGATCGACAAGAAGATCATCGTGGTCCAGGAACCCATCAAGGAGATCGGTCTCCACGAGGTCGTACTGGAACCTCACCCGCAGGTGACGGTGTCGGTGACTTTGGATGTCATTCCCGCCTAGTCGACCGACAATCGAACGTTGAAGTGGGGCACGCCGATGGTGTGCCCCACTTTGTGTCCCGACCGCGAAAAACTCTCACGTCCACGAACCTGGAGAGGCCTCGGCCTCCCTTATGCTCGGACCGCTGGCGCCGAACATCAGAAACGTCATACATGACGTGCATGATGATGGGTGCCACGTTGGCGACGGACACAAGGAGGACCTGTGACAGCGGTCATCGAACCACAGACCTCTCGATCACCGAGAGTGCCACCCCACAGCATCGACGCTGAGGAATCGGTACTCGGAGCCGTCCTCCTGTCCAGTGACGCCGCCAACGTGGCACTCGAAAAGCTCCATGCCGAGGACTTCTACAAGCCTTCCCACCAGCAGATCTTCGAGATCATCCGGCAGCTCTTCGATTCGAACGAACCGATCGA
>JAMBLL010000151.1 GCA_023336765.1 Actinomycetes bacterium
GTGAACAATCCCGATGCGCCAAAAGCTCCCTTCGAGATGAAGGAGTACGTGATTGCCAAGTCTGTTGAGGCCGACGAACTGTCAGCGCTCGCGGACCAGAAGTCGCAGGACGCACGCGATGCGAACCAGAATGGGGATAACTATGTCCTTACGATGGTCCTGTTTGCGTCCGTGCTGTTCTTTGGTGGAGTGAGCTCGAAGATGGGGTCTCGCCGCAATCAGATCCTGATGCTCGGCTTCGGTATTGTCGTTCTCGTTGCAGGAGTCGTGATCCTCTCCACGCTGCCAATACTCACATAGGGACCACGTCGAGCGGTCTCATTCATCCGAGACGGTGCGCCCGAGTTCGATAGCGCCGATGACGCCTGCATCGTCTCCGAGTTCCGGAGGAAGGATCTGGGGACCACCCGTCGCGAACGGTATTGCCGGGTAGCCATCGCTCGCATGCGGCAGCATCGCTGCGATCCCCGCGTGGAATCCCGGTAGTTTTGCCACTCCCCCGCCGATGATGACCTGGTCCACCGGGACCACAGCACAAAGACTCGCGATGGCGTGTGCGAGATACCACGATTCAAGGTCGAGAACAGCGCCCTCGTTGTCACCGAGCGCTTCGGGTGAGAGGTCCCATCGCTCTCGTATGGCTGTGCCCGATGCCATGCCCTCAAGACAGTCACCGTGGAAGGGGCATGAACCAGGAAAGACGTCATCGGGGTGCCTCGGAACGCGGATGTGGCCTATCTCGGAGTGGTTGGCACCGTGGAGTACACCACCGTCCGACCATAGGGCTGCACCTATGCCCGTCCCAACGGTGAAATAGGCGCTGTTGTCGCTTGTGCCTGCCCCCCACACATGTTCTGAAAGCATCGCGGCGGCAACGTCGGTGTCCAATGCGATTGGCAGCTCAGGAGTGGTGATGCCTGCGAGGATATTCGTTCCGGTCCATCCGGGTTTTGGAGTCTGGAGCATCACGCCGTATGTCGATGATCCTGGTCGGACATCGATCGGTCCGAACGATGCGACACCGATGGCGAGAACACGGTAACTGTCCATCACGAGCTGTACGGACTTGCGCACCGCCGAAAGTGTCGATTCAGGATCGGTCGTTGGAATGACATCTCTGTACACCAGGTCGGGCCCTTCGGCGCTGGCTCCGACAACAACCTTCGTCCCACCCAACTCGACGCCGACATGCACCGAGGTGTCGTTCATGATTTAACGATCACACCCTCGCGACCTTGAGTTGATCTGCGATATCGAAGGCAAGCTCCAGCGCCTGGCCGGCGTTCAGCCTCGGGTCGCAGTGCGTGTGGTACCTGTCTGCAAGGTTCTCGTCGCCGAGCTTCATCGCTCCGCCCGTGCATTCGGTCACGTTCTTTCCTGTCATCTCGAAGTGGACCCCGCCGGGGTGGGTGCCATAGGACCTGTGGATATCGAAGAACTGCTGCACCTCTGATGCGACACTTTCATAGGGGCGCGTCTTGTATCCGGTCGAGGACACGATCGTATTGCCGTGCATCGGGTCACACGACCACACCACGCTTGCCCCTGCAGCCTCGACCGTCTCGATGAGCCCAGGGAGGAAGTCCTGCACATGGTCAGCGCCGTGGCGTGTGATCAGCGTGAGCCTGCCTGGTTCGTTCTCGGGGTTCAAGATGGACATGAGTTCGAGCAGATCGTCTCGCGTCATGGAAGGGCCGCACTTGAGCCCTATAGGATTCTCGACACCTCGCAACAATTCGACATGTGCCCCGTCTATCTGCCTTGTCCTGTCGCCGATCCACAACATGTGAGCCGAGCACGCGTACCAATCCCCGGTCAAGCTGTCGTTGCGTACCAGCGCCTGCTCGTATCCCGGAAGCAGTGCTTCATGGCTGGTATAGAAATCGGTCTCCCTGAGTTGCCTCGTGGTTTCAGGCGTGAGACCGATCGCTCGCATGAAGGCCACGGTCTCATCCAATTGCTGTGCGAGTTCCTCATACCTCGAGTATTCGTCGGTATCGGCGATGAACTCGAGGTTCCACTTGTGGACCTGTTCCAGATTCGCCATACCACCCTGTGCGAAAGCTCTCAGCAGGTTCAACGTGAGGGCCGATTGGTTGTACGCCTTGATCAGCCGTTGTGGATCAGGAACACGGGTTTCCTTGTCGAACGTTATGCCGTTGACGATGTCGCCCCTGTAGCTTGGCAAGGAGATACCACCCTGGACCTCGAAATCTGAGGAGCGTGGCTTGGCGAATTGGCCGGCCATCCGGCCAACCTTCACAACAGGCAACCCTGCACCGTAGGTCAATACCACGGACATCTGGAGCATCACTTTGAAGGTATCTCGAATCGTGTCGACGTGGAATTCTGCGAACGACTCTGCACAGTCGCCGCCCTGGAGCAGGAAGGCCTCGCCATTTGCGACCTGACCAAGCTGCTTGCGCAACCGCCTGGCTTCTCCTGCAAAGACGAGCGGCGGAGAGTTGGCGATCTCCTTCTCAGCCGTTTCGAGCGCGTGTGGGTCCGGATAGGTCGGTTGCTGGAGCGCCGGTTTCGAGCGCCAACTGTCAGGTGTCCATGTCATGGTGATGTCCAGATGGTATGCGAGATTGCAAAGTGTGGCTCGATGGTAACGCTCCACAGCCGGTGGTCAACCGTGAGACGCGTTAGCGTCGCAGAAGCTCAGGAGTGCGGGATCGAGGACAGGGCCCTCTTTCGTTCTCATTTCTCCGCTCATCAGATAGTGTGCACCTGTGACTGATTACTCGCCAAGCAGGTTCGATGACGATGACGATGACCACCGCGCGACGATGGCACGGAGGGCTGCGTGGTTGCTGATCGGCGCGATTGCCGTATTGCTCGTGATCATCGTCATCTTCGGGCTGAGGCAACCGACCGGTAATCCCGGGCCGCTCACAGAAACGCTGTACGCACTCCCCGCCGATGTTCCCGCCAC
>JAMBLL010000152.1 GCA_023336765.1 Actinomycetes bacterium
ACACAACAATCGTGTACGACGCCAACAACCGGAATCTCGATCAGGAAGAAACACGATTGTTCAACAGCCTCCTAGCTCCTCGCTGGTGCTCGTCGCTTATCCCCCTTGAAAGGGGGATGCAAGAATCCGGCGGTACGTGCTGAGGCTCGCAGCCACAGAGCAGACGTCTCTGGAAACCGTATCGCTCCTTCTTCTCCGTCTGTACTCTGTACTCTCTCTTCATTCTTCTCCGGAAAACCGAGAACCGTCCCCTCCAAGTGACGCGTACTTGACAATACGCGTCGCCCAGAGTCGATATTCTGTTCTAATCCGTGGACGTACGCGGTATCCGACGGTAGGTTGACGCTTCGTGGAACACAAAAGGTGGATATGAGCAACAAGAAGAAGTCGAAGCCGATCCCAACGGTTCAGAACATGCCGGGAGAGTCGCCGTGGCCAAAGCGGTGGGCGATGATCGCTGGCATCGCGGTGGTGCTGGGCCTCGTTGCCGTCGTGGTATTCAGCCAACCTGAGAAGCGCGGGGTCCCCGAGGGAACAGAGACCCAGGCGTTGGGGGAGCGTGCCCACGTCGAAGGAGAGCTCCATGAGGACGGCGATGTTCCTGCCGGTGGGGCACACAACGAGATCTGGCAGAACTGCGGCTACTACGCCGAGGAGATCGATTCGGAGCACGCGGTGCACTCGCTTGAACATGGCGCTGTGTGGATCTCGTATGATCCAGCGCTCTCGAGTGCGCAGGTCAACGTTCTGCGGGGCTTCGTGAGCCCGAGTGAGAAGGTGCTCGTTTCGCCGATTCCCGGTCAGGCGGCACTGATCACCGTCACCGCCTGGGGCCAACAACTGGAACTCGACAGCGCAGACGATGCTCGCCTTGATCAGTTCGTGAACGAGTTCAGTTCCGCTTCATCAGCGCCCGAACCCGGCGGGCGATGCAACGGTGGTATTGGCAACCCGCAGTTCTAACCCAGATGACAGCCGATAGCAAGAGGACGGAGGCAGGTCCGATCGCAGGATCACTGGCGGATCGCCCCGTCACGGAAGAAGGCAAACGGACTCTTCGGAAATGCTCCGGGTCCGGTCAGAATCGGCCAGGCATCAGCCGGTAGTACGACGTACGTACAACGTATCACGACTCTGAATCAGAAGGCAGGCATCCGAGCTCCGAGCAATGGTGGAGGTGAGCACCGTGTTCAACACGGGAGCTGTCGATAGTCCCGCACCGATACCGAGATACACACCCATCCTCGGACTGGTACTACGTGCTGCGTACTTCGTCATACGTTCCGAACCCACACGCCGCTCAACTTCATAGGACCGGCAAACGGTAGACAGAATCCCGTATCCTCATGCCTCATGGATACATCTCCGCCACCTGTGGTGTCGATCGTTGCGCGGTCTCAGACCGGCAAGACGATGCTCATCGAAGCGCTGCTGCCTGAACTCAAGGCGGCCGGGCTTCGTGTTGCCGTGGTCAAACACCATCACCATACGAGTTCGTTCGACACACCGGGCAAGGACACACATCGCATGGCAGAAGCTGGTGCGGATCTCGTACTTGGCATCTCGCCCGTGCAGGTTGCAACCTTTTCGCGTGAGCCAGGCTCTGCTGATCTTGACTCAGTGATCGCTCACCATTGTGCGGGTTACGACCTCGTCCTCACCGAGGGATACAAGCGGGGAGACTATCCCAAGATCGAGGTGCATCGCGCAGAGCGGAGCGAGGAATTGCTCTGTGAGTACGATGAGATGCTGGCCCTCGTCACCGACGAGGAATGGGATGCGGAGGTACCCCAGTTCGGTCTCGATGATGCAGCCGGATTGGCAGAACACCTCACCCGCTGGCTCGAATCCACAACGGACTGAGCCAGCGGGCGAGAGTCAGTTCAATGTCAGCTTGCTGAGTCCGATTTGCTCATGAGAGGAATGATCCCGCCGATCGTAACGAGCGCCCCTGCAAAGATCAGGATGAACCAACCGTACCCGATCGAAACGGTGAATGCGATTGGAATCGCTCCGGCTGCGGCCGCCTGATTGAAAGCGTCTTGCAGATCACTTGCGTCTCCCATTGCTCCCAATGTGGCGAAGATGCCAACAAGAAGCATGATGACACCCATGACCGTGGCCGTGATCGCGTAGGGTCGCTTCATTGCGTCCTTGATAGGAGGCAATATGGCTACGACGGCCGCGACAATTGCTGCGATGCCGAACACGATCGCTGCCCAATTCGTGTCGTTGTACAGTGCTGTGATCGTGTTCTCGTCGAGGTCCGCAGGGAATGCCGGATTCGCCTGACTCAATTGAGCGAGCGCCACCTCTCCTTCAGAGCTTGCCTTCTTGATGAACATCGCAACAACAGCGATAACTGAACCGATGACGGTGAGAATCCGTCCCATGTGCATAGGTCTTCCTTTCCTAGTCTCCCATAGAGTAGGAATCCCGACAGTTCCAACGCAAGAACCTGGGCTCGGCTGGCGCCTCGCGGAT
>JAMBLL010000153.1 GCA_023336765.1 Actinomycetes bacterium
AGCGAGTCGATGATGAGAACCTGCCCGTCGTTGCTGTCCGGCACGCCAGATTCGAACTCATCGTACGTGCCTGTCACCATCCAGGTCGCCTCGTAGTCGTTACAGCCTGTACTTCCAGACAGGGTCCCGTCAGCAGCGAACGAGATCGTGACCTCGGTCTTCCAGACGTTGGTCATACTCCCGCTCGGCAGCCTGTAGGTGGTCACGTTCCAGCTGGTGCCACCCAACTCCGGCGCATCAACGGTTTGTGCCGCCTCTGACGCCAGAGTCGTGCTCGGCTGCGCAGGCGAAGTCGTTGGCTCGGACACCTGCGTTGTCGGCTCGGTCGTCGAAGAATCCGTGCCGGAGCCACCACAGGCCGACGCCAGCAGTACCAAGGCGATTGTCAGGAGAGAAAGACGACCCATACCCCAAACCTAGTGGGCGAATTCCGCGCGTGGTGAAGAAACTTCTCCACCGGTGGCGATCGCGCGTTGCCGAAGACCGCTCACAACCGCGAAGAAGAGGAGAGCAGGGACGAGACGGACGATGCGCATGGCGGGCAGGGTAGGCCAAGGGCTGCTCTCCGCTATCCGTTCTCGGGGATCCGCCAGATCATCTCGATGCCTCTCACGTGTTCGGGCGCGAATCGGAAGACAGAAAGCGGAGAGCGGTGAGCGGGTATCCTCTCTCCTATGAGCACCGTCCTTCTTGTATCCGACAACGACCGGGTCATCGACTCTGTCCACTCAGCGCTCACCGATCCGGACACGACGATCATCGACCAACGCGACCCGGCCCAGGCCACAGAAGTGGCGTACAGCCAGGATGTCGACGTCGTCCTTGTTGACATGCGGGTCGACTCGATGGGAGCTATCGCCGTAACCCACGCAATACGGGACGCGGCCATAGATCGGGACCCGATCCCTGTCACGATATTGCTCGATCGTGAGGTCGACGCGTTCATGGCAAGTCGGTCCGGTGCTGGATGGGTCATGAAGTTCGCACCCGCTGGCGAACTGAGACAAGCGGTATCCACAACGAGCAGTCCTACGTGACACCAGGCGGAGAACCTGCGAGTACGGTCAGGTCCTCGGAACTTCCGAGATGACCACTGAAACCTTCATATACCTCGGCATCCTGGCGGCATGCACCGTTGCTTCCGGGTTCTTCTCCGGGTCAGAAACGGCGCTCATCGGCATCTCTCGCGAACGGGTCCACCAGCTTGCATCGCTTGGGCATAGCGGTCGACGCCTCGAGCAATTGGTATCAGATCCCGAACGGATGCTCTCCACGCTTCTGGTGGCGAACAACGCTGTCAATGTGCTGTCAGCGACAGTTGCCACCATCTTGTTCGTATCCCTGATCGGCGAAACGTGGGGACCATGGGTCTCGACGGGTGTCATGACAGCGGTGCTGTTGATCTTCGGTGAGATCACACCAAAGACGATCGCCGCTCGGTATCCAGAGGAGTTCTCGCTGCGAGTGGCAGGCACGATCTGGAACCTGTCGATCATCCTCGCTCCGATAGCCTCGTTCTTTTCCGCGATCACGAAGGGCATCCTCAAGATGCTTGGGATCGACACCAACGGCGACGCATCAACGGTGACCGAGGACGATATCCGGGCACTCGCAGAACTCGGGCATCGGGGAGGGCACATCGAAGACGCAGAGCGCGAGATCATCGATGCTGTCTTCAATCTCGCAGACCGCTCCGTACGCGATGTGATGACGCCGAGGCTCGAGATCGTCACCCTCCCGCTTCCGCTCTCTGGCGCAACACTTCGACAGGCCGTTGCCGACACAGGACACAGCCGATTTCCTGTATCGCCCGAAGATCTCGATGAACTCACGGGGATCGTCCATGTGAAGGATCTCCTACAGCACCCAGAAAGCGGGGAAGCCAATCTCAGCTCTCTCATCAAGCCCCCAATCTACGTGCCAGAGACGATGTCGATCCTGAACACTCTTCAGGACATGCGCGCCAGACGCTACGGCATGGCTGTTGTCGTTGACGAACACGGCGGAGTCGAGGGGATCGTGACCGTCAAGGACCTTGTTTCAGAGTTGGTTGGCGAACTCCAGGACGAGTACGACTCCCGAGAGCCGGTGGTACTCACCATCGGATCGGGTCAGTGGGTCGTTGACGGCAGGCTTGACATCGAGGACCTCGCAGAGACGATCCAGCGCGACATTACCGAGGGCCCCTACTCCACCGTCGGTGGATTCATCATGGCGCTCTTCGAGAAGGTGCCAGACGAAGGGGACCAGGTCACCAAGGACGGGGTGCAATACACCGTCCTGTCCATGGATCGCCAGCGGGTCGATTCGATCAGGGTTGAGAGAATTTCCTAGCCGGTACACTCACGGTTCCGACGGGACGTAGCGCAGCTTGGTAGCGCGCATCGTTCGGGACGATGAGGTCGACGGTTCAAATCCGTCCGTCCCGACCAAGCCCCTCCGATTCCGGAGGGGCTTCGTCATGTCACGACCCTGTGAACCCCGGCTTCCTCTTCTCGATGAACGCCGA
>JAMBLL010000154.1 GCA_023336765.1 Actinomycetes bacterium
GCACTGACCGTGTTGACACGATTCCCTAGGTCCCCGTACTCGTTCCTCCCCAGGTCTGGAACCTCGGCACCAACGTCGCCACGGGCGATGGCATTCGACGTCTCAGTCAGCGGCACGACGGGTTGTGTAAGTCGACGGGCGAGGAAATAGCCAACAACCGCCGCAATGGGAATCGCAATCAACGCGAGGAATGCCAGCGACCACGCGTAGTCAACAGCAAACGAGTTCGCCTGGGACGCAGAGATCTCGGTGACGATCACCCAGTCGACTCCGGACAGTTGGAGTGGCTCGGAGGAGGCGAACGTCTTGTCATCGAGGTAGTTCTTACCCTCGTCGAGATACCTCTCTCCATTGAGGGCCACCGCAACCGCGTCCGTATCGACCGGTTGGGACAGCACGGTCGAATCGTATTGGGTGACCAGTTCGGCCACCTCGTCGGGATAGCCCGCCGTTGCAAGATCTTCAACATAGCTCGTCGGATCTTCGATCCAGAATCGGGAGTTGGTCCTCATCAACAGGTCCGAACCAACGAGGTACACCTCGCCGCTTCCCTCCTCAAAAACATCGGCCCACTCACCACCGAACGTGGTCACATCGTCAAGGAGGTTTCGCGGCAGCGCCGCAATAACGGATCCAACAACTTCGGTCTGGTCTGTCACCGCGGCCGCGATGAACATCGTCGGAAGATACCCGTGGGGTCCATACGATTCGAAATCCACGATGATCGCTTCACCAACCGGCACGGATGTGAGTTGCGCCGTAACCGCGGCCGCCAGCGAGGTTGCACTGTATGGACCTAAGGTCAGGGAAGTGCCGAAGTCGGTCTGCTTGTTGACCGAGTACACGACACTGTCGTCGGTGTCTCTGCCTATCAGCAGGATATCGGCAGCACCCATGGTGCGGGCTCGCTCCACGAGCATCGGGTGATACCCAGCGTGCGCGGAGCTGTACGAGGATCCATCCTCGGCGTCCACGAGGTCCTGACGTTGATCAGCAGCAAACGGATTGTCGACGATGTAGTGGTACTGCAGATACCGCGCAGCCGTACCGGTGGGAACGAGGGCAGATCCTCCAGATTCTCCAGATTCTTCGTCCACCTGGGCGTAGAACTGTTCGAGTTCCTGCTCCTGACTCGTCTCGAGTGCGCCTTGGGCTCCGTCCAACTCGACGAACGCTGTTGTGAGGTCTCGTGTTGCCTGCGCAATGCTGGTGTCGCGAGCGATCGCCATGACATCGGCGCGTGCCCTGTTGATCTCGGCCCGAACAGCCTGAGCCCGGTCGGAGTTGATGCTTGCAAGTTCAGCCTCGACCGTCTCGGAGAAGATGGTCCGCGCGCCGAGGAAATTGACAAGCCCGATAACAATAACAGCGATCACTGCGACCGCGACGAACATACGTGTGAGGACCGCGCGAGCCGTCCAACGACGAAACCTGCGATCTGAGCGGTCGCGTTGCTCTGAATCCCGATCGGTCCTGGGTTCCCTGGTCGTTGTCACGATGCATCCACCTCCTCACCGGTATCGTCCGACGCCGCTGTGCCTGTATCGATCGCCGCACCAAGATGCGAATCGGATGCCAATCGCTCGATTCTCCTCGTGCGCGTTGTCATGATCTGATTGAGAGCCTCAACAAGCCCGGGGTTCCGGGCGATCAGAGGTCCGGCTACCGACAGGTCCGTGCTGACGACTTCGCAATCCGTATCGGCCACAACCCTGGGTACGAACGTCCCGTCCTCTGCAGGTTGTACGAGGCCGAACACATCACCAGGCGCCAGAGATGCGATCGTGTGAACAGAACCATCGCTTCTCACAGCCTCGAGGTGCGCCCGGCCTGTCCACAGCGTGTAGAGGAAGCGATCGCCCGCATCGATGCCTGCCACGGACTCGTCAACTTCGAATCGATCGGGCTTCGACAAGGCCGAGAGTCTGTCGAGTTCGTCATCATCGAGCGCATCGAACAGGTCGGATGCCTGCAGCCTTCTCCGGATCTCAACTCTGTCGGGAACGCCTGATTCGGATGCCTCGACTCCGTCGTAGTTATACAGGTCGTATGCAGGGCTGGGCAATGGGACCTCGTGACGGTGGGACATATACCAAACAAGCGAACGGAAATCGGACTGAACCCTTGGGGCGATCGAGAAGTCGTCGACCCACATGCGGACCTCGTATCCCATGAGGGGGTCATCGACCTGGGTCACATGAACTGTAGGCGAGGGGTCCGCCAGCACGCCTGGCACGGACCGGGCGGCATCGAGGATCATATCCTTGGCGAGCGTTGGCGGGTTCACGAAGGCAACCTGGAGCTCGACGACAACACGATGGAGCCTGGCGGGTTCGTCGTAGTTCGTGATGATCGCGCCGGCAAGAGTTCCGTTCGGCACAACGACGATATCAAGGTTCCGGGTCTCGATCCGTGTGCTGCGCCAGTTGACATCAACGACCGTGCCCTGGATTCCCTCGGCATCTATCCAATCGCCGGGCTGAAATGGCCTGTCGAGCATCAGCGTGAACCCCGAGGCGATGCTGCTCAATGTGTCCTGAAGTGCCACAGAGATGATCAACGACGTCACTCCGAGAGCTGCGAACAGCGAGCTCAGGTCGAAGTCCCACACACCGACCACGAGCACCCAGGCAACGACCAGTATCACCAAGAGGCGAGGTACCGCAAGAAGGAGCCCTGGTAACTGCCGACGAGCTCCGCTTGCCGAGCGTGCCCGGACTGCGTCAAGAAGGACTCGAACAACGGCGATGACGTCAGCTGCGACAGCAACGAGCGCCGCGGAGGCGATGAGACGTACGATAACCGTTTCGAAGCCGAGGATCGCCCCTGCCACGAGCCACGTCGCCACCAACGGCAACACCCAGAGTCGCAGGGTTGATACGGCAGGTACGAATCGGGAGTCGCGATAGCGGAGCCTTCCCTCCAATTCCCCGGATCCGATAACGACAAGGGGCGTCAAAACCGTAAACGCTACAACCCACATCAAGGTCGCATCAAGCTGTGAAGCCGTCATGGGCGAGACTCCGCTTCGGTCGAATCCAGATCGATGCTCCACGTGACACGCGAGGTGGAAGCGTCCGTTCCCTCAGTGACCGAGATGTCGGCAGGTAGCTGACGTACAACGGGCTCAGAAATGAGGATCGCTCCGGCGGGAGCCAAACGGGCAAGACGACCTGCTTCGGCCACTGTCGGTCCCCAAGCGTCGTACATCAGATGGTCACTGCCGGCAAGGCCCGCACTGACCGGCCCCGTTGCGATTCCCACCGATGTATCACCTGCGATCGTGTCCTGACCGACATCAGCGTTAAGCCGAACTGCGCCGATAGCGACACGAATCGACCGGGCGATGTGATCGACATGGGGTGTATCGAGTCCGCATACCGCTACCCACGCGTCACCCACGACCTTGACCCGCCTGAGACCGTGGTCATGTGCTGTTGCATCCAGATCCTCGATCATGTGCTCAACGCTATCCCTTGCCACATCACCCGTGGTGTTGCCAGCAAGGCGACCGATGCCTCCGATGACCACGGAGACAACCGTCGCCTTTTCGACGTGTTCGATGGAGCGGTCGCCAGACTCAACACGTTTCGCCACATCCTCTGGAAGGAACTGTCGCACGATCTCGCGTCGTTCGATCTCAAGAGCCATAGCCGCTTCCTCGCGGTCAGCCAGGCTCTCGAGCATCACGTCGATCGTGTCTGTGAGTTCGGTGAACTCCCTTGTTGTCCTGGTTCGCTCCATGTCGAGACGAGAGGTATCAACGGCATCCGCTGTACCCCCTGCAAGGGCGTGAAGCCTCATACTCAGCACTCGGACAGGCCGCATGAACGCCTCGGCCCATGAGGAGGCCACGAACGTCAATACCAGAACGAACAGGGCAACAGATATCGACGACGCGATTCGGGCAGCGTTGTTGGAAGCAAGGGCCTCGTCCGTTCCCACCTGGAACACAAGCGTCCAATCTCCGAATGGATTCTCGATCGATTGTGCCGCCATAAGGACATCGCTGCCCAGATAGTTCGTCGAGTCAGCGATCTCATCGTTCGATTGTTCGATCGCGTCCAAAGTCGCGGCACCCATCCGCTGGAACATGACCGTCGTCTCGGCGGACGTGACACCGTCCACACCCTGGGAGTCCAAGGTGCCAGCTGCCAAGGCAGATTCGAAGTAGTCGTCTGGTTGCTCGAGGAACCTACGCGAGTCCGAGCGCATGAGGCCATCGGACCCGACCACGAAGATCTCCCCGGTGTCACCGAGGTGCATCGCTGCCCAGTCGGCATCCTGAGTGGTGATGCGGCTGATCTCGTCTGGTGCGATCTTGACAATCAGCACGCCAACCAACCGGTCTCCATCGAAGATCGGACTCCCGGCGAACGCCCGGGGCGCTGCGATATCGGGGTCGTATCGTGAGAAGTCCGCAACCGTGACTGTCCCCTCAACGGGGTTCCGAACGATCGTCTCGACGATCGACGTTATTGCCGATCCAGCGATCGGCCCGACCTCCATGCTCGTGCCGAAATCGGTCTTCTTAGCCGCCGTGTACACGATGGCGCTGGTTTGGGGATCGATGATCAACACATCATTGAATCCAAAAATGATGGCGGTGTCTCTCAGGAGGGGATGGAGTTCTCTGTGCACCTCGGACCAGGAACTCCCATCTCCAGCATCCTCGATCAGGGCCGCGTCCAATTCGACTTCTTCTGCCGCTGCAAAGTACGAGGCCTGAAGGTAGGTCGCTGAGTCGGTGGCAGGCACCGCGGACCTCAGCGAGACGGCACGCCCGCGTGCGGCTTCAAGACCAGGTATGAATTCATCCCTGTAGAACGACAGCAGTGATTCCGCTTGTTCGTCGCTCAACGTGTCGATTCCCGGCAGTTCCTTGTAGGTCGCGGCGAATCGTTGTGCTGCATCAACGGTCATATCGCTCGATGCCATTTGAAGCACACTGGACTCGATCGAGTTGAGGTAGCGTGAGAGTTCGTCGGTCTTCGCCGTGCCCGAAGCGATCGCTCGCCCTTCGATCGCGGCACGCGTGAGGTCATCCCTCACAATGGCGCCGTATATCAAAGTTGCCCCAAGAGCACCAACCGCCACGAGCATGATCACGATTGCGATCCTCGTTGCGACCGTTATGTTCTTCACGCGACTCATTTCCCCTCGGATTCGAGGTCGATTCCTTCCGCCGCTGCAGTTCGACGGCGAGTGGTCACGATACCAGCAGGACGACGTCTAGGAGCAGAGGGACCGGTGTGACCACAGCGAATTCAGTCGGTGAAGCCAAGGGCTGCGAGGTCATTTCTGACGTCAGGATTCTGGAGCAGCCGACGTAGCTCGGCGACTGCAGGACGCTCCCAGCGATCTGGCGCAACCGCAACGTCATACCGCTCATCTGCGATGAAGAAGAACCCGAGTCCTGCGGTAGCGGCGATGTTGTCGAGGGTCATTCCCCAGTCAGCGCGCCCTTGCTCGATCGCCGCTGCCAC
>JAMBLL010000155.1 GCA_023336765.1 Actinomycetes bacterium
ATATACGATGCGGAGAACCCTGGGTTCACTGCGCCACAGTGCTCCCTTGCTTCCTCTTCTTCGAACGTGTGAGTCCGATGAGTACAGCGCCGGCACCGAGTAGCAGCAGGCCGATGAGTCCGAGGGCAGCTGTCTCAATGCCCGTTACGGGCAGACCGTGTGAGACTCCGTTGTAGTTGGAGGGATCCTCGTCTGTGACCGTTCCGCCAGCCAGGTCACTGCCTGTTGCCGTTGCCACGTTCGTGTATTGGCCCGCGACAGCGGTTCCCTTCGCTTCGTATGTCCAGATCTCATCCGGATCGAGGAGCGTGTCACCGTTCGTATCTCCACCGATGAACACGGGCAACTCGCCCCGATCATCTACCAACGCCACTTCAGCGATCGGAGAATCACCAGTGTTGGTGACCACGTACGTCCATGTAACGGAATCACCCACGAGGATCTCCACACCTGGAGCGGTGTCAGCATCGACGCCGTTCGTGGACTTCTCTACATCAATGCCTGCCAGGAAGCCGAAGTAGTTCGACGGATCCTCAGCTGAGATGGTGTCACCAACCGCACGGCTACGCGGAGCATCCACGACCGGCCCGTCGGGTTCGGTGACGATACCGCTCACCGTCCCGAGATTTGTGTACTGATCCAAAACTGCCGTACCAGAGGCTTCGAATGTCCAGGTCTCGTCCGTATCCAGGAGACCGTCACCATCCGTATCACCACCGACGAACGAGGGCACCACACCCTGGTCGTCAACAAGCACGATATCTGACAGAGCCACATCGCCAGTGTTCGTCACAACATACGTCCACGCCACCGGTGCACCAACAGCAATCTCCACACCGGGAGCAACGTCGGCATCGTCACCGTTCGTTGCCTTCTCTATGTCGATACCTGCTCCATACCCCAGATAGTGCGACGGGTCAGTCGCTTCGACCACCAGGTCAAGTGGATCCGTACCGGTCGCCGTTGCGACGTTGGCATACTGGCCGGCAACAGCCGTCCCAGATGCTTCATACGTCCAGGTCTCTCCAGGGTCGAGAAGATCGTCATCGTTGGTGTCACCGTCGACATAGGCGGGGACTTCTCCCTGGTCGTCGGTCACGGTCACGTTTGCGAGCGGCACGGTCCCAGGATTGGTGACAACGTACGTCCAGACGACGGGTTCCCCACTTTCGATGGTTGGTCCCGGCAGTGTGTCCGCGTCCTCGCCGTTCGTTGCCTTCTCGATCGCTATCTCGCTCACGATTCCGATGTAATGCGAAGGGTCGCTGGCACTGAAATCATCCCGGAACAGGTCACGACCGATGACGGTTGCCAGGTTCTCGTACTGGCCTTCGACCGCAATACCGCTGGCCTCGAATGTCCACGCCTCATCAGGATCGAGTAGGAGATCGAAGTTGTCATCACCATCGACGAAGACGGGCAACACACCCCGGTCATCGTCCATCACGATGTCTGATAACGCTACGTTACCCGGATTCGTCACAACGTAGGTCCAGGTCACGGGATCACCCACGTGAACCATCGGGCCTGTACCTGTGTCCGCATCCTCGCCGTTTGTGGCCTTCTCCACATCAATGGTGCTCAGGTAGCCGAAGTAGTTGGATGGATCATCGTCACTCAATGGGTTCTCCGCAGAGTCGATCGCGGTCACCGAGCCGACATTTGAGTACTGGCCGAGAATCGCGGGACCTCCGTCGAGGGTGCATACTCCCTGCTCGCCAACCGCCAGTGTGGTGAAGCCACACGAGATGTCACCTTCGAGATTGTCTGTAACCGCAATGGCACTGAGTGCGTTGTTCCCAACGTTCGCCACGTTGTAGGTCCACTCGATAGGGTCGCCCACGGGTACGTAGATGCCAGGTGCGGCATCCGCGTCGGAACCGTTCGTGTACTTGTTGATGATGATGTCGCTTTCGGTACCGAAATAGTTCGACGGATCGAGCCAACCAACATCATTGAACGGCCCAGTACCGATGGCGACACCGATGTTGGTGTACTGGTCAACCTCAGCGCTACCCGAAACGAGACAGTCTGCAGACTCTCCAGGCGTAAGTTCCTGGTCCCAAGGCGGTGACTCACCCTCAGCGACACAGGAATCGGTGATCTCGGCAAAGTCACTGTCGAACACCACCACATCAGTCAACGTCGACGTACCTGTGTTCGTGACCCTGTACGTCCAATCCACCGGGTCGCCGAGAGGGACGAAAGGGCCTGTCGCAGAATCCGCATCCTCGCCGTTCGTGAACTTCTCGATGGTGATGTCTTCGGTCGGAGCGAAGTAGTGGGATGGATCCGTGGCCACGAGGTCTTCGCCGCCGAGCGGGTCAGTTGCCGTTGCCGTACCGACGTTGGCGTACTCGCCTTCAGCAGCGATGCCGGTGGCATTGCACGTTGCAGATGCCCCGGGCACCAGGACGATCCTCGGGCAGGCAACTGACACACCCTGATCATCAGTTACATCCCACGATGCCAGAGGTACGTTCCCGGTGTTTGTCACGACGTATGTCCAGCTAACGGTCGACCCGATCTCGACGACCGGCACATCGGGATCGGGATACGGGAGGTCCGCGTCCTGTCCCTGGGTAGCCTTCTCAATGTCGATCCCGGGAACGGCACCGAAATAGTGGCTTGGATCCGTGTCGGAAACTGTGGATTCATCAGGATCGAGGCCGGTCACCGTTGCGATGTTCTCGTACTGGCCTTCGATCGCGATACCTGGGAGATCACAGATTGCAGATTCGCCAGCCGGCAGCCGGCCGGATTCCCCGATCGGCCAAACACAGATTGCGTCCGGATTGCCGATCACGTCACCTATGACGGAATCGACGAGAGTCACGTCCGTCAGCAACACCGATCCGGTGTTCGTCATGACGTACTGCCAATCCACCGTGCTTCCAACGCCAACGAACGGGCCCGGAGCAAGATCAGCGTCGACGCCGTTCGTAGACTTCTCAACACTGACTCCTGGTTGAGTGACAAAGTAGTGAGAGGGGTCAACATCCGCAACAGGTGCACCGAGCGAATCCACGGCTGTCACCGTCGCCTCATTGCCGTACTGGCCGATGAACGTGTCGCCTGAAGCGAGGGTCCCTGAGACTCCAATAGCCGTGCATGTCATGGATTCGCCCTGAACGAGCGTCGTCTGTGGACAGGACACGGTCGGTCCCGTGGCTGAAGCTGGTATCAACTCGACATCGGTCACGCTGATGTCAGACAGGATCGTGTTGCCGGTGTTCGTAACGATGTACGACCATTCAACGACGTCGCTCGCTGGAATCAACGGACCGGTTGCGACATCAGCGTCGAACCCATTCGTATGTTTCTCGATCGTTATCCCTGGATTTGGGCCGAGCACGTTCACAAGCGTGCACGTGACGATCGATTCGGTCGGAATCGTTGCAGAGAACGTACCATCGCCGATCGAATCAAGCGGGAGATCCGCGTCCGGAGTGTCCGGTGTCCGGAAGGTACACGCGGTCCTCGACTGGTCATTCGTGTACCCGGTCTGCACGACCTCGGTGGCCGTGAATCCTGAATCGACGGCCGTGTTCGTGTTCCACTGGAAGGTGGCGAAACCTGCTCCATTGGTGAACGCTGTCTTGGTGGATGGACCAGTTCCCGTTGACGGCAGAACCCACTCGTATCCACCCGTGGCCGAAGCCGTTCCATCGATCTCCCAGTCAACGCCTGGATAGGCATCGTCGAGCGAATCGGGATCCGGCGTGTCATCAATGAGTTTCTGGATCGTGATCGACGGTGCACACAACTGGAACGCCGCTTCGCGCAACGCGTCAGCTAATTGGTCGAAATCCGGCTCCAGGTAGATATCGTCTGTGACGATGTCGAATTCTCCCGTACCGTCGTAGATATCGGGACCGGATACGAGTTCTAGTCGATCGATGGACGCAGGCGAGGTCAGCCCATCGCCGACGGCAATGGCAAGGATGTGTGAGCCCTGCTGCTTGAGTCCGTTTGCGTTCGCTACAGCTTTCTGTGCGGACGTGTCCTCGTCCGCCGAGTTGATCTGGGACGGGAAGCTCGTTCTGAGAGGTACCTGGTTCTCGTAGTCATCCGTGGAGACCGAGTCCTTGATGATCCGGTTCGGTTCCCCATCGGTGATGAAGACCGTCAGATGCGGAACTGTCGGATCGGGTCGCGGAGCGAAGTTGGGATTCCCCATACGGAGGGCATCTTCCCAGCCGGTGTACTGATACGGGGGACCGTGAGGTGGATCGTAGTCATTGTCGATGTAGGCGTCGAGATCAACCTGCGTGGCGTCGGTGATCGTGATGTACTCTCCGGGAGGGAACGCACCGATTGCGGGCAGGGTCGCGACCGTTCCAAAGTCTGCCACGGCCATTGAGGAGGCTGTGTTCTTCAGGGCCCCAGTGAACGCTTTGAACGCAGTTCTGACATCATCTGTGGCACCGGAGATTTCGATCGACGATGACTCATCGAGAATCACAAGAATGTTCAACCCGCACGACCGCTCCAGGTCCGGGTTGGCAGAGGGATCGTCGAGTGCCGGGTTCGCTATCGGATCTTCAAATGCGCGAGGGAGTTCGATCGCGCCCGCGCCTGGAAGAGCCACCACGCTCACGGCAACAAGGAATCCAAGAATCGCCAACGCTGGTCTTCGTATACGTTCGCCCATCACAGTTCCTCATGTCTCGCCGGTGCTGCTAGCCCACAGCCACGAACATGATAGGCAGCGATCGGGTTCGACCACTACTTAGAGGACTAGCCGTTAGGGCGCGATTGATACGCGGTCCGTGATGTACCCGGGCCGGTGCTGGGCTCTTTGGCCCCCTCCACCTCGCAAGCTCGGCACCTCCCCCGTCCAAAGAGCCGAGGGAGGAATCAGACGGGATGTCTCCCAGTTCCTCTGGGGGAGATCCCGTGGTACGAGACAGAGAGGGTTCTTCGAGATCCGACCCGTGCACAGACGCAACCTTTCCACCGGTGGCGGATGGGTATATGATGGACGGATGGAGAGTTCGGTTCGAAAGACTGCGGTTCTCGCCTTTGGATTACTCCTCGGTGTCTCCTCGTGCACGTCAGGCACAGCAGACCCGTCGACCACATCCGCACCGGTTACGTCAACAACGACGATGCCAGCTACCTCAACAACAGTGACAACCTCGACAACAACACTCCCGCCCACAACGACAACGACGAGCACCGCACCACCCACCACGACTTCGAGCAGCACAACGACCACATCGACCACGTCGCCACCAGATGCTGATCCCGATGTCGTAGCCAACGTAACGGTCAGCATCGGCGGTGGCAGCAGCGAGGTCATCCTTGAGTGGGATCGAGGGTCCGAGTCCGACCTCGACCGCTACAACGTGTGGTACTCGCTGACACC